>CAZBXI010000010.1:26185-35006 GCA_964496035.1 uncultured Desulfurococcales archaeon | reverse complement strand
GAATTTGCATGTAATATTACCGACATGCTTCCTGGTATGTGGCCGGCATTTACAAACTCTAATGTGAAGTTGTCTACTTCAACAATATCTCCATAATTTACCGTTTTTATATTCCTAAGCATTTTAGCAACTTCTTCATATTCGAAGGGTAAATAATACCCGGATATATGTAGAAAGTCGTTCATTAGTGGTCTCAAAATAGCTTTGGTTATGCTTGTTGAAAGTACAGGGAAACTTAACGTTACGAAGTATAGCGGTAAACCCCCTGTGTGGTCTAGGTGTGCATGTGTAAGTACAGCCGCCTTTACATTCCTAGGAGGCACGTATAGGGGTAGTTGAGGATTTCCTTGTTCATCAAAATTTATTCCACAATCTAAAAGAATTCCTTTATCACTATTCCCCGGTCTGACAAATACTGAGAGCCTACCTACTTCCCTACCTCCACCAAGGATCTCTAAGACTATTTTTGCCATATCTTCTCACATTTTACTTATTCGGTTTCTTTGAATACGTACATTGTTTAGTAGTTATAAGCTTTATCCTTACTATCCGGGAGAAATATGAAATATAAGGAAAGTACACAACTATGTAATGGTGGGATAAGATATGAGAGGCTTATCACCTAGAGAATTAAGGAGGCTTATGAGAAGACTAGGTATGGAAATGAAGCCCATAGAGAACGTTTCAAGGGTCGTTATAGAAACCGAAGATAGAAACTACATTGTTGAAAACCCTCAAGTACTTGTTATGACTATGCGAACAGGCGATACTGTAGTTCAGGTATTTGGTAAAATAAGAGAGGAGAAAAGAGAGGAAGAGAAGAGAGTTTTAGAAATCCCTGAAGAAGATGTAGAGCTTGTAGCTTCACAGGCAGGTGTTTCTAAGGAGGAAGCTAGGAAAGCTCTTATAGAAGCCGAAGGAGATATAGCAGCTGCAATTCTTCTTCTAGAAGCTAGAAAGGAAGGATAATTTGCTATGTTTTTTCGCAAATAATTCTTAGAGACTTTATAATATCCCTAACTGTTCTATGTAAAGAGAGAATAAGAGGTATTTTCTCAAGTTCAGCAAGTTTTATTGCTAGCTCATCAACTTTCCTAGGCCCATGCAAAACAACAGCAGCCGGTTTTAGGGGCGATGTTCTAACAGCAACCATAGGCGATCTTCCTGCTGTAACCCTTGTAAATATTAAAGCTCTTTCACTAGTCATTCCCATTATTTGGTAAAACTCGTTACCTGTAAGTGAAAGTATAGTTTTAATACTGTCAAGAACAGTATATCCGTAGATTACTTTTCCGTAGTCTGAAGGTGTTAGAAGCTTCCCCTTAACAAGCTTTATGAATTCGGTGACATGTATTGGTTTTTCGAATTCACACATATCTTCAATACTGTCCAAGTGAATATTCATTGATTTAGCGAGCTTCTTAACTACAATCCATCCTCTATTTTCATCTATGGAAAGCAGACTTTCCACGAACCTCTTAATGAACATTGACCCGGGCGTTCTTCTACCTTTTTCATAATCGCTAATAACGCTTGGAGAAACACCCATATTACGGCTTACTTCAACCTGTGAAACCCTAAACATTTCCCTCCATTTTCTCATAGCGTTTCCTGGATTCCTACTCCAAACAATATCGCCAGCAATTCTCCTAGCAACGGAATCTATGATGAATTTTGTAACCAAAAATAGCACCGCAATATAGCTCTAACATTAATACTATATATACTATTTTAGCTCACAAATAAAACCTTATAACTCCAGAACATAATAAACCACTTCTGGTGGAAAGGAGGGCCCGTGGTCTAGCCTGGCTAGGATGCGGGGTATAGCCGAGAAAGGCTACCCGACTCGGGACCTTCCACATTAGGGCGGAAATCCCCGTGGTCCGGGGTTCAAATCCCCGCGGGCCCACCATAAAATACCAAGGATTTTTAACACATAGTTTATTTTTCTTTCAAAACATAGTTTCTATTAAGTGGGAGACAATATTGGTTGAAACCATTAATGTGGAAAAAGCTAAGGAGAAAGCGGCTGAAAAGGCTATAGAACGTGTTTATGATGCAGAAGTAATAGGCGTAGGAACAGGTTCAACAGTTCTTAAGGTGTTAGAGAAAATGTCCAGAGAAAGAGATGTTTTTAAACGGAAAACATACTTAGCATCCTCTTACGATACTATGATAAAGTTATCTAAACTAGGCTTTAAGGTCGTACCTAGCTACTTTACAAGCATAAAGCCTGAAATATATATAGATGGAGCTGATGAAGTAGATAAAAATCTGAACATGGTGAAAGGTAGAGGAGCAGCCTTACTTATGGAGAAAATACTAGCATATTTCTCTAAGAAAGCAATCTTCATAGTGGATTACACAAAGCTTGTAAATGTTCTTGGCTCTAAAAAACCAATACCTGTAGAAGTAATACCTTACGCTGCCTCCTACGTTTACGAAGAACTTAAGAAAATGAGCTTGAACCCTAAAATAAGGTATGCTAAAATAGGTAAAGATGGCCCCATAGTTACTGATTTAGGTAACATCATAATAGATCTTTACGTGAAAGCAATAGACCCTTCCGGTCTTGAATTGAAGTTGAAGAGTATTCCAGGAGTCGTGGAAACAGGGTTGTTTGTGAATTTAGCCGACGAAATCATAGTCGGCTATCCTGATAGAGTGGAAGTGCTTAGACGATGAGCGAGAAAACTTTAGCATTCTTAAAGAACGTTAAAGAACAAGTCAGGAAATACGGAATAGATAACATTGTCTCGTACATAAAACCTATTCTTGGAGATCATAGAGCTGCAAGAGTCAAAGAGGGAATTCATGAAAATAGGGTCGTTAAATGTCATGTAATTAATGGAGAAGTTTTGTGGTTTTACCTGGGCAAAAATGAAGTCTATTTAATCATACCCGAAGTATATTGTTCATGCTTGGACTTTCTAATAAATGTTGTTGAAAGAAGAATGGTACCTGCATGCTACCATTTGGTTGTTCAAGCTATAGCTGAAGTCTATGAGAAATATAGGAGCACAAGGGATATCACATTGGCGGAGAAAGAAAAAATACTTAGTGAAATTGAAAAATATGGGTACAGCCCAACACTGGTGAGGATTCTTTTAGGGAGGTAGTGAAAGTTTTAATACTTTAAACATTATGAAAAGTTCTAGGTGTACGCTCGATTGTTCGTTCCCATAACGATAGCTTTAGCTTTCCTACTGTTAATAGCGATAATTTTAGATACATACTACACACATACTGAGAAGGAGAGAGAAACAAAATCTTAGGTAGGTGTGGCTCCCATGGGAAGGCGTAGGAAGAAAAGGAAGCTTATTGCAAGAAGACCCAAGAAAACTATTCCCAATGTGTTTCAATGTCCGAACTGTGGTAAAATAGCTGTTACTGTGGAGCTTGATAAACCAGTTAACGGTATAAAACATGCAGTAATAAAGTGTGGAAACTGCGGTCTTTACGCTGAAATGGATGTTCCAGAGCTATTTCATAACGTTGATGTCTACGGTAGATTCCTCGATGGTTTTTATAGTGGAACATTAGAGTATAGGTTCTTAACATCTTCTGAAGAGGAGAAAGTAGAGGAATTAGCTTGAAATACTACGTTAAAATAGGGCCCGTAGAAGAGTACTTAAGGAGAAAGGCTGAAGAATCTACGCTACATTTTACATTAATAGACCCTGACAAAACAACTCCACGAGAAGCTTCGGAACTAGCAGTACAAATGGCAAAATGCGGAACTGACGCGATACTTGTAGGTGGAAGCATAGGAGTATCGCAGGCCGATGTTGACGACGTTGTTAAAAGCGTGAAAAATAGCGTAAAATTGCCTGTCATAATTTTTCCGGGAAATGTAAGTGGAATTTCTAAGTATGCTGACGCCATATTATTTATGTCCCTCCTTAACTCTTTAGACCCCTACTACATTATTGGAGCTCAGGTAGTAGGTTCTGTTATAGTTAAAAGGTTTAAGTTGGAAGCAATACCTACAGCTTATATTATTATAGGTGAAGGAGGAGCAGCAGGACACGTAGGTAGAGCATACGGTGTACCTCCTGAAAAATCTGAAATAGCTGCAGCATATGCATTAGCTGCTTCAATGCTAGGTATGAGGTTCGTATATTTCGAAAGAGGTTCTGGAGCACCAGATATCGTTAAGCCAGAAACCGTGAAACTAACCAAGAAAATTGTTAATAACATATTCCTAATAGTTGGCGGAGGTATAAGGTCTGAAGATAAAGCTTCAAAACTTGCATCAGCAGGCGCAGATGCCATAGTTACAGGTACTATTGTTGAAGAAAACCCGGATAAAGCGTCTAGAATTATTAAAGCTATTAAGCAGCATGGTTCCAAAAAGAAATGAAAACTCCATTATTCTTTACATATGCATTTCTTCATACCGCATCTCGGACAGAATCCTCTGCCATACTTCTTCTTGGCTTCAAGTTCTAAATCTACATTAACTAAGTTGGCTAATGAGGTGAGCCAGGCAAGTACGTCAGCCATTTCCTCTCCCAGGCTCTCTCTGTCGCCTTTCCTTAGAGCTTCAGCTAATTCTCCTACTTCCTCAATAAACCACATAAATGTTCTCTCTAAACCCCTGCTGCGATCCTTCTCATAATATAAATCTTTAATTACTTTCTGAAACTCTGAAATCCTCAACTCTACCACCTTGATATTTAGCTCCCAAAGATTTATATTAAACAGTTTTTCTCAATAAAACAGAGGTTACCTAATATTGCCTAAGTCCAGATCAAAGGTTAGAAGGAGAAAAGAGAGAAGGGAAATCAGACCTCTTAGCTCAGCAGGTCTTATAAGCTTTTATGAAGAATTCGAAGGCAGAATTAAGGTTAAACCACACGTTATAATAGCTATGGCTGTATTATTTACATTAGTTATCGTTCTTCTTAGATTCCTTATACCCCTTTAATCTAATTACTTCTAAGCTTTCTCTCCTCTTAGGGATTAATAGGCTATTGCCGAAAGGATCTTCTAGAATAAATGTAAACTTGACTTTCCCCTCTATTGCTTCCTCTATTGCCCTTTTAGTTCTCGTATATGCCTCTTTATCTTCCTCCTTATAAACCTCTAAAACATCGAGAACCTTATAAAGAACTCCTTCAACTGTTGTTATGTAAGGAGAAGCTAAAATTCCTGGCTCAATAGCTATACCTAGCTCCGGAATCAATATTGTCCCTGTCTGCGATCGAACAACAAGAGAGTTTAGATCAACGGGTTTTTCAACTTTTAATATGAAACGTACTGGTTCATGCTCCTTTACATTAAATACGTCAAAAAATCTATACCCACACTTAACACATCTACCAGATATTATCAGTATTTCATCGAAGAAAGGGGTTTTATAGCTAAATTCTACAATATGGAATGACTGCTCCCCGCATGAAGGACATGTTGAAACATATTTTTCGAAAACATTAATATACTTTGACATTGTAGATGCCTTCTTCCTACACAGCTACATGCATAACTAACAGTACTAATTTATAAGTATGTTCTGAAGAACACTATCTTGAAAAAGAGCATAAGGACCGAGTTATGAGCTTTAGACTACCTACACCGGAAGAAATTAGGAGGTTAAGACTTAGAGCTGGGTTAACTCAGAAGGAGCTAGCTAGAAGAGCAGGTGTTAGTCAATCATTAGTAGCTAGAATAGAGAGAGGAGACATTAACCCGAGACTTACAACACTAAAGAAAATACTTGACGTTATAAATGAGGCCTTAGGCGTGAACGATGAAGCATCTAAAATAATGCATACACCTGTAATTACAGTTAGACCCGATGACACTGTTGAATACGCTGTTCATTTAATGGACAAATACGGAATATCTCAAATACCGGTCCTTGACGAACACGGTAAAATAATTGGTACGGTCATAGACTCTACCCTTCTTAGGAAAGTTTCGGAGAAGAAAACAGAGAACATATTTAAGAGGAAGGTGGTTGAAATTATGGATCCTCCCTTACCTGCCTTGCCTCCAACAGCGAAAACATCGACAATAACAGGTCTTCTTTCAGAATATCCTGCAGTACTAATAGTTGATAAGGGGAAACTTGTAGGGATAATAACTAAGATAGATATAATTAAAGCAAGAATGACTACTTAAACCCGCCCACCCCTCTGTTTCCACTGGAGAAACATATCTAATCAAGGAGAAGTTTTGGCTAAATTATATATATAGAAATATTTAACATCTATATATTTCTCTTAAATTAGCGCTTAACAATACTACATGAGTAGTTTATAGAAAGAGTTTTTCACTCCAGTGGAAATAGTGGGGTGGGGGTCTCCTATTATCGAGCTAATTCTAGTCTCTTTCCATTTACGAGAAGTACTAGCTTTAATGGCACTTTTGTTTTTGCCCACTTATCTAGTCTTGGACCTATATGACGGTATGTTAGTTTTTTAATCATCTCCTCAGGTCTTATCCAGCTTGAAGATGTGGATCTAAGCTCCATCAATAACTCAATAACGTCCTCTGCTAGTCTTATTCTTAAATTTCTAAATCTGTATCCGTAAACTTCAGTATATACTGTAGCTAGTTTTCTAATATCTTGCTCCTTATCTAGGATGGAAGGAAGTATTCTAGAAGCAATTTCTCTAGAAACTGATGGGGGCGCAGTCTCTACGGGAGGAGGCTTAGTTTCCTCTGTAGGCTTAGCTACAGTAATTTTAGGTGCGGGTTTGAAAAGACTTGTAAGAACTTTTTCCTCTATCTTAGTTATCTCCATAATTGCTTGAGTATATGGTCTACTTGAAATTCCCTGAAATTCTTCAAAAGCTTTTTTACCAAGAAATTCTTTTCCATTAATTCTAGCTAAAATCATTTGTATTGAGCCCTTACATGCTAGTATTTCGTATTCGTCCCAAACATTCCCTTTCTTTAACGATATCTTGAAATGATAACAAGTTTCTGCAGCTGCTTTATCAAGAAGAGTTTTTATAATTTCCTTCACATGACCCCGGGTAAACCCCTCGTATTCTCCGAATGTTGCTAATTTAGCTTTAAACAATGGGTCTTTTAGTAAAAGACTTTTCTGCTCTATGTCGGAGCGTATTTTAAGTTCACTCATCCCCTCATCCTCATACTATATCTCTATTAATTTAAAGTATTTAAGTTAGATGCGTAAATTTATTAGCGTATCTTCGGAGAATTATCTGTAGGGATATGCATTGGTATTAGAAATAAAAGAATTCCCAAACGTTCGAGAATTCATATCTTACATAGATAAGGAGATAGATGAGCTAAGGAAAAGTTTAAGTAAAGTTTTGAAGGATGTTGAGGATTTAAGAGCTAAAGCGGAAAAAGTACGTAAGCTTAGAGAGACATTAGCGAGAATAGTTGAGGGCTTGGAGAAAACAGGTAGCAGAGAAGTCGATCTTAAAGACATAAAACTTGTCATAAATCCAACAGTTGAGGATGAAGCAAGATTAATGGAGGACCTGATATCTGACATGCAGGAACGTATACTCACATTTCAAAAAGTTAGAAAAGCCGTGGAACCTTTAATGGAGCTTGGAGAATTACCTACAGCGATAAAAGTAGTTTTTAAAGATGGAAAACCAGTAAAGTTACTGTTACGTACAACATAAACTTCTAAAACACTTATTTTCCGTAGACACCTAAGGCTATATCACATACTGATGCTAAGATGTTAGAGAGAACAGCTAACTTAGTCTTAAAGCCCTTAATACCTTGTTTACTTAGGTTTATGTCATTATAATTTACGCCGGATAGTTCAATAAGTAAATTATTGGTTTTCTCTGAGATCTTATGTTTAATAATTCTATCTACAATGTTTAATCTTCCAATATTCGATGTGAGTGCAGAAGCTAAAGATAATTTAGCGAGGAAATAGCCTACGTTTTCATTAAATAATATCTTAAGTATTTTTCTGGCTTCATCAGATGATAAATTGATACATCTACTTAATTTGCTATGTTCGGAAAAGCATTTAAGAACATCTCTTAACATTGATATTCCATCATATTCGGAAATAAGGTATGCCATTTTAATAGCATAGCCAAGCCTAACCATGTGTCTAATAAACTCATCCCATATGTCAACGTAAGTTTCGTGTTCTACAGTATATTGGACTTCAACGTTTGTTGCTTCTTTTGAAGATAACATGTTATTAATCCCAAGTGAAGTTTTTCTTTATTGTCATTCTAAAAAATATCTACTTAGTAATACTGGTTTAAACTGTTTGTTTAAAAGTGAATATTGGGAGAAGAAAAAATATAATACTGTGTATGTTAAAGTAGAACACAACAGTCGGTGCTTAAAACGTGGTATTAAGGAGAAAAAAGAAGTTAGTAAAAGAAGGCAAAACTGCAGCTCCCGTTAAAAGAAAATTAAGCGATGACTTCTGGAATTTCATATATTCCAAGTTTAGATTTATGGGTAAAGCAATACTATACATTTTTCCTGATATTCCTCAGAATATTAAGAGTGCTAACATAAGGCTCTACTATGAGGTGTATGCTTGCTTTGTCGGTTTCCTATTTCTTGTATCTCTTGCCGTATCTGTTACTGTAATAGTGTCTACAATATTGTTTGTAACCTATGTTAACGAGTTAATAATAGCCACAGTTGTATTTTTCGTTCTGCTCCCAGCTTTAATGCTAGTATTCTTTGGCCAGCTATTTCCAAAGGCTATGGCTGCTAGTAGAGGAGCATCCATGGATCAAGAGGTACCATATGCCGTAGCTTACTTAACAATCATGGCTACGGGAGGTTTAAGCCCGCATAGAGCTTTTGAAAGACTTGCTGGAGCCAAAGATGTTTTCAGGAGGAT
>CAZBXI010000010.1:0-26085 GCA_964496035.1 uncultured Desulfurococcales archaeon | reverse complement strand
GCAATAATAATTTTCGTAATGCTAGCTATGGACGCTATTTACCTAATAAATACTTCAATACCTGCGGTAAGTATTCCAGCTTTCAGCGGTGTAACATTATTCCTATTTTCCTACATCCTACTGCCTTTCATATCGGGAGCCATAATGTACATTGCTGATGTTCTTCAATATAAGGAGCCATGGACTGAAATTAGACCTTACATAGTATATTTCGGTATTTCATTACCTCTAATGTTCATATTCTCGGTGGAAATGTTTCTACCATTCTACCTACCGAAAACTCATGTAATATATAAGACATTTGAGCCATTCGTTATCGTACTTTCGCATATGGGTGAAGTCATGAATATAGACCCTGCTTTCTTATCGTCAATAGGTTTAGGATTAGCTCTCGTAATACCTACACTACCCGCAGCAATTTACGAGATCATAATTAGTAGAGAGGTTAGAGGTTTAACTAAAGGAATAACCTCATTCCTAAGAGACTTAGTTGAAGTTAGGAAGACAGGGCTTTCACCTGAAAAGTGTATTATAGTGCTTTCCGCTAGAGATTATGGAATATTCTCTAAGCATTTAAGGGATATGGCTATGAGACTTTCCCTCGGTTTCTCGCTTTCAAGAATATACTCATTGCTAGTATCTAAGATAAGGGCTTGGAGAGCGAAAGTGTTCTTGTATATATTAACCGACGCTATAGAAGTTGGAGGAGGAAGTCCAGAAACGCTTGAGAGTATGGCATGGTTCGCTGAAATGTCTGAACATGTTGAAAAGGAGAAAGCCGCATCCATGAGAACACTTATGGTCATACCCTACATAGGTGCTATAACCGTCATAATTTCCATGGTTTTCCTGGCTGTTTTCATGAAAAGCTTAGCTTTAAGTGTTGGAGCATACAGGAATGCTTTAATGCTCGTAATGCCTGCGACGATACTTAACGTTTACATTATGGGCTTAGTTACAGGAAAAATAGCTAATGGAACAGTTTCTTCAGGGTTTAAACATGCTATAATACTCTCAGGTTTAACATTAGTACTCCTCCTAATTTCCTCAGTTTTCGAAATATTAACTGCTCCATTCGTAACTCAGGTGTAAAGAAAATGGTGAAATTTAGGTTAAGAAAAACAGGTTTAAGAAGAACCCGTAAGTCTATAACTGAACGTATTGCTGAATATTTTGCTAGGAGGAAAAAGAAGAAAGTAGAAGAAATATTAATGAGTATTATTAGAAGAGAACCCATAACAGTGCTCCCAATAAAACCTACCTATACTGTAATTGAGTCATACTATGTTTATGAACCGTTCGCCAAGGTCAACATAGTGACCATACCTGAAAGAGGCGGTATGTTAGGCTATTATGTTGAAGAATTCACACTTACGCCTGAAGAACATGAAATTCTTGAAAGATTAATCGATATTTTAACTGAAGAGTTAGAACCTACAGAAGCAATTGAAGATTTAAGATCATACGTCACTAAGGAAGTTATAAGACTAGCTAATAAGTACCGTTCAGTTTTCAGGCTAACAGGTAGTAGAAGAGCTAAAATACTATATTACGTTGAAAGAAACCTGCTAGGCTATGGGCCAATAGATCCTCTAATGAGAGATCCTAATATTGAAGATATTAGCTGCGATGGAGCAGGTAAACCCATCTATGTTTGGCATAAGAAGTACGAGAGCTTACCTACAAACATAATATTCAACGACGCTGAGCATTTAAATGACTTCATAATGAGGCTAGCTCATAAAGCAGGAAAACATGTGAGCATAGCTTTCCCTGTACTCGATGCAATGCTTCCTGAAAAACACAGATTAGCTGCAACATTCAGCACAGAAGTTTCACCAAGAGGCCCAACATTTACCATTAGAAAGTTCCGTGAAAAACCATTATCACCCACGGAGCTTATAAAGTCCGGTGTTATTGACGAAACTTTCGCAGCTTACATATGGTACATGGTTGAAAAACGTAAAACATTCATGATAGCTGGAGGTACGGGTGCAGGCAAAACAACTCTACTTAACGCGTTTAGCTTATTCATAAGGCCAGGTATGAAAATAGTTACTGTAGAAGATACTCCTGAACTTAATCTACCACATGAAAACTGGGTTCAACTTT
This sequence comes from uncultured Desulfurococcales archaeon, assembly GCA_964496035.1. GTDB lineage: Archaea > Thermoproteota > Thermoprotei_A > EX4484-217-1 > EX4484-217-1 > EX4484-217-1. The sequence goes on along the minus strand of CAZBXI010000010.1, from coordinate 23,973 downwards.
CTACAAGAGTTAGCTATGCAATAGTAGGTCAGAAAACCAGCGAAATAACACTCTATGACCTCGTAAAAATAAGCCTGCGATACAGACCTGACTACATAATTGTAGGTGAAGTTAGAGGGGAAGAAGCTTTCGTACTATTCCAAGCAATGGCGACGGGACATGGAGGATTAAGCACAATACATGCTGAAACACTGGACTATGCTATTAAGAGGTTAATGTCACCGCCAATGAATATTCCTCCAACATACATGAAGCTCATGAACATATTCATGCACATACAAAGAGTTGTAAAACCGAAAACACCTACTAAGTTTAAAATTGAAAGAAGGGTTACAATAGCTCAAGAAGTAGCTGACTACAATGACTACCGTACAGTCATGAAGTGGGATCCCATTAAGGATAAGCATGAAATGTTCTTCAAAAACTCAGTGTTAATAAAGAAGTTAGCAAAGCAAGCAGGGTTAACAGTCGAAGATGTCATAGACGATATTCAGAAAAGAGCAGTATTCCTGAGATGGCTAATAGCTAGAAACGTTCTCGACGTATGGGAAGTAGCAAGATACATTTTCAAATACAGTTTCGACCCGTACAATACCTACAGAATGGCGTACGAAGATCTGAAATCATTAGGTGTTGATGTAGAAGCCTTAATTAAAGCTTAAATAAACAGTACACATCATCGTTAGCAGCGATTAGTAAAAACTTAAAAATACTTCTTTTTCTACATATAGCAATTGATTCTAAAATATTAACCTGGAATAGGGGCAGTAACGGCACTGCAGCAAAAGCATTGCGGCTAAGGTGCTTAGCAATTGTCCGTAGTTGAAGTTAGGGAGTATGGTAGTGTTGAAGAATTTCTCAAAGACTTAAAGAATAGAATAGAAGAGGCAAGAAAAGCAGTTGTTAAATATTTAAAGAAAGTTGACGAAGTAAATAGAGCAGTTAAAAGAGAAATGTTCCTACGCTCAGTACTAAGCAGATATGGTATAAGACTTCCAATGTTACCGAGAAGCCCTACATTAGAACTAACAGAAGAATCTACATTAATTATAGATTTAAAGCCTCAGGACTTATCGCCAGTATACGAGGAAATATCGGACAAACTACAGGAAATTGTAGAAAAACTTTCCCGAATTAGAGACGTTATGGAGAATCTTAAAATAATAAATGCTCCAATAGAGGTTTACTACGAAAACGGAATACCAAAATACATCATAGTTAAGCTCAGAACATTAGAAGAAATATAGAAATGGTGGCGGGGGCCCGCGGCATGGTAGCGGGGGGTGGATTTGAACCACCGACCTCGGGAACGACCCCTCATTGTAGAGGGTGTATCTCCGAGGCGGGCGGCCCGGTCAAGTAAAAATAGAGGTTGGTGGTGTTTATAAGTTTTTAGGGGGTGTTTAAGTAGCGTTTTATGGTTTCTGCGACAACATTGTTTACTGCAATATTTCCTGCCTTAAGAATTCTTGCTATGTTTTCTTTGCATTTAGAAGATATTTTAACTGGTTTCCTTATTCTCCTGTCTCCTCTAATAGTATATATGTATAGTACCAAAACAGCTGCGTTTTGTCCTTCACTGATTCTATAATCTATGTAAGCCGAAGAAGCTTTTTCTAGCAGTTGCTTCAACTCCTTAATGCTATATTTGCATTCGTAAACTCTTAAACGATCCACATAATATTTTGCGAGTCTTTTTCTTCTTCTCTCGTGGAAAACCATATTTATAACATTATACATGAACTTCTGATCATTGAACTTTATTACTTGTTCGTAATGCGGCTTTCCTCTATACTTCCCTTTCCTGATATATCCTCGTTCGTCTAGAAAATCAAGAACTTGTCTTATGATTTTCCCCTTTACGGTATTTTCACTATATGATATTGAAACATATCCTCCTTCCCTTCCTACGTAGCCATCTCCATCTAATAGTCCAGCTAGTAAAGCTGCCTTCTCCTCCATTGACAAGGAATCCATGAAATGTCTGCTGTTCATCATAAGATCGTTGATGTAGTCCCTAATCTTCTTTGAATAAACAGTTTTTAGAAGCACCTTAACTGTAAAGTAGCGTTTTCCATATTTTAACGTATTCTGTCTTGGTAATCCAACTTCTATTAGCTCGGCTATGTTAATAACAGTGGCTATTATCGTACGGGCAGTTTCTGCTGTTAAGCCTCTAAATGATGTTGCTTTCTTAGGAGATTTCACGTATTTTGCAAAATCACCATCGCTAATGATTAATCCTTGAAGCTTATAGAGGTATATTGATTCTTCTTGCAGAATTTCTCGGTCCAACCCTAGATGTTCTTTAAAACTACCAAGTCTCACTTTTACCCCTTAGAAATAGAGGGGGGTTAAAAAGGAAACCGGGCCGCCCAGGGCTCCTATGAGCCCCGCGGGCTACCTGGCTACCCTACCCCGCTATGCTACCCCGCCGTTTTCATATTATTGTTGTAGCTGTTTTTAAGCTTTTATGGGTGATGCCATTTTGCTAGCATTTTCTCAGGTGGTGCTGATTTTTCTTTACCTATTCTTTGGGGGGGTTTCATTAAATGTCTGAATGCTCTTGGTGGAGGAGTGTATAGGCCTGTTTTTAGGTTTCTAGGTATTTCCACTATATTTTTGCTTAGATTTTTAGATTTGAAGCCGCATCTAGGGCATTTAAACCCCTTACCCTTACCGGCAGATTTCATTCTTTTACCGCACTTAGGGCATTTAGGGTTTTGAAGCACTATTTTTCTGGCTAAACTAATTATTTCTAATTTCTCAAGGTTAATTGATAGTCCATGAATGGGCGAGCTTGGTCTAACACCACCATACACTTTGACAACGTCATTTAGGATTAACTGCTTAACTATGTTTCTAAAGTCTCCAGTAGGTTCATATGCTACACAATCTACTTCGTTACCTTCTCCATCGGAAATACTGAATATTACATGTCCTCCTCTTATGGTTTTTGGTTCTTTAGAAACTCTACCTTTTAAAACGATAGTCATGTAAGGCCTTATCTCCTTAACAGAATTAATTTCAGTTAGATGTACGTCTGTAGCTTGGTTTGTTCTGAAAATAGTCCATCTTTCAATATGTTCTAACACTTTTACTACTTTAAAGGCTTCGAACACAGCTTCTGCCGATTCTCCTCTTATTCCTAGAAGAACAGGATCAGGTCCATGTGGAGTAATCAGTATCTTGCCTGCTTTATAATCTATGTTGAGAAATGTTTCATTACGGAAAAGCTTATCCATTTCGAAAACCGATTTCTCATCTACTAGTCTAGGTTTACCGTACATTTCTCTTGTACGATATGCTATTAATTCGAAAGTATAATCTCTTCTATCTAAAGGCTCACCTATAGCCGCTAAGGCCCCTATAATGCCTCTTCTACCTTTAAGCGAGACTGTTCTCACATTAGCTTTCTCTGCTATTTTCAAAGCTAAACTTAAAGGTATTACATCTTTTATGGCTTTAAGAGAAAACCATCTAAGCCTAGATGACACTTCTCCTGTATAGAAGGCTACTGCTGGCTGCGATTTTATTCTAGAAAATTCTCCTACGTATTTTTCAGCTTCGCTGAGAACAATATCTACTACCTTACTTACCGCTTTCCCATTTACAAGTATTCTTAAAGCTACTGCACCATTACCTCTAGTTTTCCATGGAATATTAGGGTTTAAGCGTATAAGGTTGGGATAATCTACGAATTCTAGATTTTCTCTAGATAACTTTTCTACGAGAATTGATGCTAAATGTGTTGTACATCCCCCTTCGGGAGAATCTATGTCGTCTAATCCTATATGTAGAAGTATTTTATTTTCTCTTTTTCTCCTTAAAGACCCTTCCCTCCACAATGATCATTGTCAGTGTTGACTTTACCTTAGGAATTCTTCTAATTTTCCACGTAATAACCTCTTTAAGCTTAGTCATATCTGGAGCTTCAATTTTAGCTATAATATCGTAGTTTCCATAGACAATATATGCTTCAGTAACATACTCAACCTTACCTAATTCGTTAAGAACCTCTTCTTCAGCGCCAATTTCCGTGTTTAAAAGTATGAAAGCTATTGACACTCTCTAAGCACCGCCAGAAACACTTAACACTAACTTTTTGATAAGAGTTTCGCTGGAAAAGATTATGCTTCCCATAAAACTCTATGTTTTACATCTAAGACAAGATGATCCTAAAAAATGTACAGCTCTGAAGTTGGCTAGACATGGGTATGTGAAGGTAATTTACAGTATAAAGAGAGTACCTAGAAGAGCTATTCTGCTTAACCCTTTTGCGGAAAAAGCTCTTTCACCTGAAGATAGGGATAGGGTTTTAAAATGGGGTGTTGTTGCTGTAGATACTTCATGGAAAAATTTTGGTAACATATTTTCCAAACTTAAACGCATAGGGCATCATAGAGCATTACCTTACCTTGTAGCTGCTAACCCTGTTAACTACGGTAAACCCACAATTCTAAGCACGGCTGAAGCTTTTGCGGCAACGCTCTACATAGTTGGCTTAAAAGATGAAGCAAAGAAAATACTATCAGTTTTCAAGTGGGGTGTAGAATTCTTAAAACTTAATGCAGAACCTTTGGAAGCATATAGTCTGGCTAAGAGCAGCGAGGAAGTTGTAAAGAAACAGTTTGAGTTCATCGGCACTCCGTACCCGAGGTAATAACCCGCTTTCTGTTCGTAGCATTTGGCTATGCGGGCCACCCGCACCTCCCATGGAGAATCATCGGTGCCTACTTGCCCTTACACCCTGCGGGACGGCCGTTTCAACGCATCCCCCACCGTACATCCGCGGGTTACTGACCTCCTGTTGCCAGGAGGTCCTCACCGCATCATAGACATCCGATGGGGGCCGTGTCGTTTCTGTGCCGGAGCCACGGCTTTTAGCCGTGCGCCATTACGGCGCCGCAGTTCCATGAGGTGAGCGGAGCTTCCTCAGGCTCTTACGGCCCGTAAGCCTATTACCTCGGGTACGGAGTGCCAGAGTTTACTTAGGTTATCGTTTACCTAAATACTTTACCGTTTAATCTGAAATGTTATTTGGTGAGAACTTCGCTAAGAAGGAAAAACGAGTTACCCTCTCTTATCTCATCTATGTGGGCCTTTATAAAGTTGTTAAGCGTTTTAAGCATTTCAAGAAAAAGCTCTACATCCCCAGCATCCACTAGTCTAAACTTCGACCTCATATGTTTCAAAGACTTACCCTTATCTACGAGAGGGCATGAAAGGTTAAGGCAGGAGAATTTTTCACTACAAATTATCTTCTCAGACTTCTCTATAGTAAAGCCGTTAAAGAGGTCGGCTTTAGATTCGCCTTCAATCCTACATATTTTCAACGTTATAGGACATATTTTTACTTTAAAACTGCTTCCAAAGAGAGCGCCGTCATAGTTAAACTTCTTCCTACCCACAATAAACGTTGCATTTAAGAACCTAACGAACCACTTCTTCTCCTCTTCACGAGTAGAAATTTTCTCAAAAAGTCCATAGCTTCGGCTACCTATTCCTCCAATACTTACTTCCATAAATAATCCCCGAAAGCGCTACCGTTTTGCGAGGTATTTGCACTGTTTATAAGTTTTATAGTCACTTCCATCTACCGGCTCACATAAGGGTTTTGGACATTTAATATCTAAGTTAGCAAGTTAGTAAGCAATTATTATAGAGTTAAAGTAATACTGTTACGGATTTTCGCTACACAAAATTCTAAGGCGAAATAATGTAGAAGGTGTTTTATGGTGGACCGGCCGGGATTTGAACCCGGGACCTCTCGGGTGCAAACCGAGCGCTCTACCAGGCTGAGCTACCGGCCCTCTGCATTATATTTGGATTGTTCTGCTGTTTTAATTTTTTACCATATTACCTATTAGAGATTTTCTTCAAGTAGTTAATGTAGTTGTTTCAGCTGCGAATCTTAGACGCATCTTCGCTATCGAGGGAGTATAATGTAGGTTGTTACGTAGTAGTTGCAGGGTCTTTATAAACATCTCGTTTTACTGTTTAAGAGAGACCTATTTAACTTAGATTTCTACTATTTCTACTCCAGCTACTCTACGGTGTTTCCTATTGAGTATTCTAGAGGATATTTTCGCTAAGATAATGGAGTCTAAAATCTTCAAAAACAGAGATCTACTGAAACCAGATTACATTCCTGACAAACTGCCTCATAGAGAGAGGGAAATAATTAAACTAGGTAGCTTACTTGCACCTGCTCTTAAAGGTGATAGGCCAAGCAATGTTTTCATTTATGGTTTCACAGGTACGGGTAAAACAGCGGTTACAAAATATGTTGCTAGGAAACTTGAAGAATCAGCTAAGAAGTTTAATGCTAAAGTAAGGTTCTCGTATGTTAATTGTAGGCAAAACGATACACCATATCGTGTGCTTGTTGAGCTTTGTGAATCTATAGGTGTAAAAGTACCATTTACTGGAATACCGACAGCTGAGGTTTGGAGAAGATTTACTCGGGGCTTAGAAAACCTATGTACCCAAATGATCGTTATTCTAGATGAGCTCGACTGTTTAGTTAAAAAGCATGGAGACGATATACTTTACAGGCTTACAAGAGCTAATGAAAATTTAAAGAATTCTCAAATATCTCTTATAGGCATAACGAACGATTTAAGACTAAATGACTTCTTAGATCCGAGAATTAGAAGCAGCTTAGGAGAAGTTGAAATAGTTTTCCCACCATATAACGCTATGCAACTTGAAGACATTCTCCTAGAGAGAGCTAAGAAAGCTTTTTATGAAGGAGCCCTAGATGATGGCGTTATCTCTCTGTGCTCAGCACTAGCCGCTAGAGAGCATGGTGATGCAAGAAAAGCCCTCGACCTACTGAGGGTTGCAGGAGAATTAGCTGAACAGGAAGGTGCTGAAAAAGTTACTATAAAACATGTTTGGGAAGCTAGAGATGAATTAGAGAAAGACAAAGTATCCGAAATAGTTAGAACCATGCCCCTGCATGGGAAACTCGTTTTGCTAAGCATACTTAAACTTGAAAGAAAGAAGAATAAGCCACCAACTTCCGGGGAACTTTATAGTACTTATAGGAGTTTATGCAGCTTACTTGATGTAGCCCCATTAACAAGCAGGAGAATAAGCGATATAGTTAACGAACTTGATATGTTAGGTTTAGTTACAGCAAAAATAGTTAATAGAGGAAGATACGGTAGAACTAAAATAGTAAAGCTTAATGTACAGCACAGATTCCTGGAGGATGTAATTGCTGAAGAACAAAGACTTAAAGACGTTATTAAACGTTAAAGCTGTAGGTTTTGAAGACGGATATTTCCCTCCACCCCTCAAAGGCTCTAAAGGCCAATACACTGTTCTAGCCTCAGTATTCACGGACAACATAACCCCTGTAGATGTTTATTTAACATTAATAGAGATAGATGGGCTTGACGCTACTGAGAAAGCACTTAACGCTTTAGCACACTTTAAAAGTGAAGGAAAACTATTTGATGTTATTCTTTTAGGCGGTATAACCTACGCTGGGTTTAACATCATAGACCCTATGAGACTCTACGAAATATTTGAGACACCAGTAATAGTGGTTACCCAGGATAAACCAAAGGACGAAGAAGTGGAAAAAGCACTTAAAAAGCATTTTATAGATTGGAAGGAAAGATTAACAATTCTTAAAAAGTTTAGAGCAAAAGCTAAAATATCTAAAGTTGTTAAGGATAAGACCAAGCTATACATACAACCTTTAGGTATCGATCTTCTACTAGCACAGAAAATTATTAAGGAACTCTTAGTTAAAGGAGCTTACCCTGAACCTTTAAGATTAGCTAAGCAAATAGCTACGACTTTAGGTAAACTTATATTCTCAAAATACGTTTTAAAATAAAATAGCATTATTCTTTTTCAGGGTGTAAGGTTTTGGTGGAAGAACCTGAGTTTAAATATGTTTGGCATTTTGAATGGATAGATCCCGAAAGATATATTGCTATGGCTATAAGGAAAATATACTTCATAGGGTATTCTAAGTATCAATTTGTAGAAGTTGTTGAATTACCCGTATACGGTAAGACCTTAATACTTGATGGGAAAGTACAGTCCTCGGTTACAGACGAGTGGATATATCATGAGGCCCTTGTTCACCCGATAATGATTGCTCATCCCTATCCAGAATCTGTTTTAGTTTTAGGTGGGGGTGAAGGAGCAGTATTAAGAGAGGTCTTAAGACATAAAACTGTTAAAAAAGTCGTTATGGTTGATATAGATGAGGAGGTAATTAAAATTGCTAAGGAATATCTGAAGGAGTGGCATAAGGGGTCATTTGAGAACCCGAAAGTAAACCTCATAATAGCTGATGGCAGAAAATATATTGAGCAATCTAAGGAAAAGTTTGACGTCATAATACTAGACTTAACAGATCCTACACCAGGTGGTCCCTCATATAAGCTATACACCTACGAGTTTTATAGTGCGCTTAAAAACAATGCACTTAAAGAAAACGGTATAGTGGTTACTCAAGCTACTTCATGTGCTGCTTCACCTAAAGTACATGGTATGATATACAATACTTTAAAGAAGGTGTTCAAAGTTGTTAGAACGTACAATGTCCATATTCCCTCATTCCATACGATATGGAGCTTCATAGCAGCCTCAGACACATGGGATCCAGGTAGATTATCACAGGAGGAAATAAACAAGAGAATAAGCGAGAGAGTAGAGGGTGAGCTTAAATTCTACGATGGAGAAACACACATGCACATGTTCAACTTGCCTAAACACGTGAGGAGATTCTTAAAAGAGTTCAAAGAAGTAGCCTATGATGAGAAACCACCATTACTTCCTCTGTGAAAAACCTTAAAGTGTTAAATAGAAGTCAGAAACACATAGATAACGAGCCGGGGTGGCCGAGCGGCCTAAGGCGGTGGGCTCGAGACGTAGATTTCCGGCTAAAGCGAGAGACCCACTGCCCCATTACGGGGCGCGCGGGTTCAAATCCCGCCCCCGGCGCCAAGATCTTCTTAAAAACATATTTTGAGAAAACACGTAGTTATTATGTGAGAGGTGTATAAACTGACTATAACAGCTTATGTTTTAATATGTACGGAAGTAGGTAAGGCTTTTGAAGTTCTAGATAAAGTTAGGAAAGTTAAAGGTGTTTCTGAAGCACATGCTGTAACAGGAGAATACGATGTCGTAGCAAAAGTTGAAGCGGAAAGTCTTAAAGACCTAGGAGAAAAAGTTGTAGGGGAGATACATAAGATAGAGGGTGTCACTAAAACGGTTACAGCCATAGTTGTAGAGTAGAAGTTAATTAGAACCTCTTTTTCATTAAAACCTCTACTTTTCAACTATTATGCTTTTGTGGCATGTTTTAGGGAGAATAAAGAAACTTAAGAAAGTTTGGTGCGGGGGGTGGGATTTGAACCCACGCAGGCCTACGCCATCGGGGCCTAAGCCCGACCCCTTTGTCCTAGCTCGGGCACCCCCGCACATTTACCGTAAAACAAATAACAATTCAGAAGTTTTTTAGTTTAGCTGTTGTAGCTCCTACATTCTCTAATAGCTCTTCTAAGCTTAGCTTCTCGGGCATACTATGTTTTTCTAGGTATTTTAAAATGTTTTCAGCTATTCTCCTGTACTTTTTGAAGAGATGTTCTGAAACTATATTCTCACTTAGAGCTTCATTCAGCTTTTCAGAATCAATAATTTTCGGTTCCTTATCAGCTGCCATTACCACATCTATTTCTAAATCATAGTATCTTATTTTCCCGCAAGAAATTTCCGGGGGTGTGTTTATATTGACGTATATTCCCTTGAACACGCCATTCTTCGAGTAATATTTATGGAGAAGTACATAGCCGTTAGTGGAAAACTCCATTATATCATAATCCCCTCTCTCCTTAGGAATATTTAAACCATCAAATATCCCCTTACTTCTAAAAACTCTTTTAACAACACCATAGATTTCTCCATTACTATACTTTACTGTTAAAATCGACCCCGGAGTCAATGTTTTAACTTCATTACTCAGTAAAGATATGTGCTCTATCTCTATCCTTCTGCGTTCCTTAAGATTCTCAATAAGGTATTCCATTAAGCCTTCTGATAGTTTCTCCCTATTTGAAATAAACTTGGATAGGAGATATTCAGTATAATCCACTAAATTAACCATGTTATTGTCCATAGACTTCAACATATGATGGCCCATAATGGTTGGTAGTATCTCGTTTCTTACATTGTCAAGGTATTTTCTCGTAGTACTTGTAAAACCTATTATGCCGAAAAATCTTCCCTTATACACCATTTCTCCAGGAGATGCTTTTTCTGCTTTCTTAAGTATTTCTTCTGCTTTCTTAAGCGTTTCTTGAACATCCATCATTAGATCATCGATTCCCGCAAGTACTGCAGAACTTCTCCACTTAATACCCCAATTACCTTCTATTTTCATAAGGCTGGCTAATGTTTGTAAGTTTCTTCTAACCTTAGGATCTATTATATGTCTACTAACTATGACCTTTCCTTTAAGCCCATATATTAGTGCGGAATATTTGCCATGAACAGTGTATCTTCTTGAAAGCTTAGCTATGTTTGAAGGCGGTAAAAGAGGTCTGTTTATGTCTACTATAACTTCCTCTCCTACGTTTAACTCCTCATCTAGTTCGCCATGTATTCCTCCCAAGTCTATAATACTTTTACCTTCTACTATCTTAATGACTATGCCTTTAACTATTGCATGGTGAGGTATTTTACTTTTCCATGAGAAAGTTTCGGGGAGAACATCTAGTAATGTATTATATACTTTTTCTGCTTTCTCATATTCTCCTAAGACAATGACCCCATGTTTTTCTTCAAGATCCTTAATGGTAACGTCAGGTGGAATCCTATTTTCGACTATTTTGAATCTCTCCTTAATCTTCTTCGACGCATGTACTATGTTAAATCCTCTCTCTAAAAGTATTTTAGCTAGTGCTGTTGCATGAATGCCTCTAACTCTAACGTTCACCATTAAGGTCCCACGTTAAGATGAAGATTTAGCCAGGAATATATTTGCCTAATCTCTTACAGTTTCTAATAAGGTTACGACATTCCATATTCTTGTCCTAGCGTAGGGAGGCATATTAGGGTCTTGAGATATTTCATCTAATACGCTTATCGCGTTAGCTGCTCTAACACCATAGCTTAGAGTTGGATTTTGTAAATGCTTAATTGCTTCGGTACATGCTCTTCTAATGTTACGTGGAACACTTGTATCATTTATTATTGCCATAAGCATCATTATGGCCATTTTAATTTTTGCCTCCCTATCTTCAACCCTAGCGGCCATGGATGCTACACCTCTTTTCAGAACTATTCTACATATGCAGTAATATATTTAGGATACTTTAAGTTTAAAGTCCTTTCGGAGGAGTTTCAGAAAGTGAAGCGCATAGAGAAAAACTACATCAGAAAAATGGCTGAGTTATTAAAAGCAGGAGCTACAATGCTTTCAATGACGTGTCCTGTAGATAAGGTCCCTCTATTCAAGCTTAGATCAGGGGAGGTTATTTGCCCTGTTTGCGGTACAAGATTTTACATAGTAAAGGATGAGGCAGAAAGAGTCGCAGCAACATCTTCAATTGCTCTTGAAAACTTAGAAAGAACTGTTGTCTCTAAAATAGTTCAGCTAAACGATTCACTTAGAACCTTAAATGCGGATATGGTAAGTAAGGATATGCTTGAATCTCTGAAACTATGGCTTGAAATACTTGAGAAGATAAGGAGTTTAAGAGGTTCTTCCTTTAAAAAGTAAGTTACCAATAATAGATTTAACGTCGTTAAGAACTTCTTCCAGCCTCTTCATCCCATTTACTAAACGTAGTTCCCCATCCTTTACCATGTCTAAATATAACTGCCTAACTCTCCTTAAGTATTCAAGGTTTTCGAAAAGAACCTTAAGTCCTTCCTTCTTCTTCCTTGCAAGAGCTTCCTCAGGAGTAACGTCTATGTATATTGCTAAATCAGGTTTTATTACGAATTTGTTAAGCGTTTTAATCCACTCTAAATCTACGCCTAAGGCTCCCTGATATGCTATGGATGAAAAATAGTATCTATCAGTAACCACTATCTTCTTCTCAAGTAGAGGCTTTATCTCATAAAGCACATGCCAAAGCCTATCTGCAGCAAAAAGAAGTGCTTCTATCCTAGCGTCCCTCCTAAATTCTCCAAGGATGATTTTGCTTCTTATAAGCTCACCTATAGGTGATGTTGAAGGTTCAGCTGTATACACGGCGTCTAAACCTATGCTATTTAACCATTTAACTATGGCTTTCGATATTGTTGTCTTACCTGATCCATCAAGTCCTTCGATAGCTATTAAAATTCCTTTCTTACGCAAATCTGATTCCTCACTTCAGTATTCTTACTACACCCTTATATGCATCAACTATAACTTTATCCCCACTTCTTATTTTCTTGAAAAATTTTTCAGATAACATGTCTACTAAAGGAATATCAGATATTACACATCCAATAATAACTACAGGATCACTTCTTACGTTCAAAATAGCCTTCGGTGCAACGTTATTTTTTCTTAACCGGTAAATGATATAAGAACCTACAGTACTTCCCTTACCATATGGAAAAACAAATACTTTATCTTTAACGGTTAAACCGTAGAGTTCATGGTCCTTCCTAATTATAGTCCCTGTTTTCGGGTCTATATCTCCTAAGAACGAAATAGGTTCTTTCGAAACAAGAGCAATACCTTCAGCGTAACCTTCAACTAAACCTCTACCTTTAAACTCCATTATTAAACTACCTCTCTCCAAAAGCTATTCCTATACACTTTCTAGTTTCACATAAACCTACTTTCACGCCATGAATGTTACTTAAGTAGTGTGCCTGCTTGATAGAGTTAGTAAGCACTTTTCTTATTCCTAAATATTTTAAAGGAGATACAACAAAACATGTGTCCCTGATTAACTTTATATTCTTCTTTTCAAACAACAATTTTACATATGGAGGGATCTCTTCAAACACTTTACGCGACGTAACGAGTATTATAGGTGTTTTTGCTTTCCTATCATATTTACCAATGTATCTATATACCTCCATGATCTCTCCATATGATAAGTGGGGACAACCTAAGAACACAGTATCTGCAGAATCCAAAGTTTCATAGGTTTCAATAACATCCTTGAAGCTTTGGGCATCTATTTCCGCCTTCTCTAGCTCTGAATATTTCAACTTCATTTTCGGGATTTCAGGAGAAATGTTTTCGAGAAAACATAGTGGTGTTGATGAGGAAGTACCTAAACCAGCACATAGTGCTTTAACCATATCGTCTGTTATTTTTCCAATGTTTCTTATTAGCGGTACTTTATCTTTAACATATGTACCCACAATATACCCTAAAATCCCTGCATATAATTGGTCTCTCAATGGTGCATTTACTTTAATTAATACTTGTGGTACTCTGTTCTCATCGACGTGAACTCCCATGTAAGGGACTTTCCCTATTAAAGCAGCAAAAACAGTGCTTGGACCTCCTTCACGATTAGTTCTAGCGCCACAAGCAGAATTAGCATATAGTACTGCGTTGGACTCTCCCCAGGCTAAATGTTCGCCAACTAAGGGTTTGCGTATGTAATATGGTGTACACGTGAATGTTTCATTAACCCCCATTCTTCTTAAGGCTTTAACTATTCTTAACTGCTTAGCATAGAATTCTTCTGGGATCCCCATTTCTCTCCATAAATTCATGTCAAAACCTAGAGGGTTAGATGTAGTATATGTTCGAACCTTAACCTTAGAGTATTCTTCGAGAAATTCTAAACCAGCATCACCAATATTCTGATAAGATATCCCTGAGATGTGGGCATGAACTACTTTAACAAGCCTTTCTGCTCCAAGGGCCTCTCCAAGCTTCACAAGAACCTTCATAGCTTTCTGATATTCAGGACCGTGTTCTCCAGATAGGATAGCTTCTTCTTCCCTGGTTAAGTACATTGTATTAAACCATACTTAGTCTAGTTTAGCTTTCTCAAAAAGCTTTCTAGGTTTATCTAAGGGTATTGTTGCATCCAGTCCCATTTTAGCTGTTAATCCGTTTTCTGAAACAGGGTCTAGAGTTGATCCCTTAACATTTTTAACAATTATAAGGTCTCTATCTGCTCTAAACCTTGTAGCTATAGCCCATTCAACGTCTTCAACTCTATCAACATCTATATCTGTATCAACTACAACTACATGTTTAAGGCTAGGATGGGCGGCGAAAGCAGCTAATATAGCGTTTTTCCCGTCCCCCTCTGTTTGCTTCTCAATCGAAATCACTGCATGTAGCCAACCGGCTCCTCCAGGGGTCAGCCTAACAGATTTAACCTTAGGAACAACTTTCCTAACAGCATCCCATATAGTTACTTCCCTAGGAAACCCCATGAGTAGCCTATGCTCAAAACCTCCTGGAAGTACTTCTTGAAACATTGCCTCTTCTCTAACCCAAACCTCATTAACGTGTAAAACAGGCTGCTTTCTAACAATATCATACGTGCCTAAGATGTCTACAAAAGGTCCTTCACTATGCATCTCAAAAGCACTTATTTCCCCGACCCAGATCATCTCTGAAACTAAGGGTGTAGGAATATCTAGTTCTGTTAAGTAGTCGGCTTTAATAGCTCCACTTAAAACACTATTAGCTACTTCGATTTCGTAAACACCGTAAGGTGGAGAAAAAGCAGAGGAAAGCATGATTAAAGGATGTGTTCCTACAAGGATAACAACAGGTAAATTCTTGCCTAACCTCTTGAACCTCATAAGCATAGAGTAAAGATGCCTAGGTACAATACGTATAGCAAACCTGTTTTTACCTATAAGCATAAGCCTATGTATAGACGCATTAAAGTTGCCTTCACCATCGCCTGCTAAAACTATAGCTGAAGTAACATATCTACCTCCATCCTCAGGATAGAACTTTAAAATAGGCATAGAGGACATGTCAACTTCTTTTAACTTAGTGTAAGAGGAGCTTATAGAGCCTTGGGAAAGCTTTCTAGGCTCTGATAGTGCCTTTAAAAATTTCAAATACAGTTCTTCATCGGATCTAACATTCAATAGGTTATGTAATGTGCTTCTCGAGTAAAGTACGTTAGCAACTAAGGGATAATGTGAACCAGAGATTCTCTTAAAGAGAACAGGTCTTCCCTCGTTTTCTACTATGATCTTTGTAGCTTCTAAATTCCAACTAACTTCTTTATCGTAGGTAACTAAGTGGTTTTCCACGGTGTTTAAGAATTCTTTTAAGCTTAAAGAGACCATTTACCCCACTCTCTAACTGTATGTGTTTTTTCATCATACATTAACCTAATGTTTCCCACAATTAATCCGCAAATTCTGCCTTCGTAGTTTGTTCTTATTCTTATAACACCTTTTTCGAAATCTATTTTCTCAATATACCCAATACCTGCTTCTTCAAGATTTTCGTTAAGAATACTAACCACAAGCCCTTTCTCCCAATTTTCACTTAAAACTTTAAGCCTTACCTGACCATATGTTTCTCTAATATTCCTTAGAACATTTGAATCTACAATAACAGTTCCTCCTTTAACGACAGCTATTAAATTGTTATTAACGATCGTAGCATGAAGAATTTCCATATCAGGTTTTAGACTAAGTACCTCTTTTAGTACTCCCTTTTCTTCATGACTAAGGAATTTGCCCTTCAACACATCAAGGTTCATAATAACGAGGTTTTCTAGGTCTAAATCGACTATTTTAGCTCCATAAAAGTATTTTGAGTATAAATACTCTCTAATGCTTCTTCGTTCATTGATAGATCTCTCCTTAATATCTTTAGGTGACTCAACAACGATAGCGTTTACATTAAACTTATTTAAATAGTTAAATAACGTGTCTACTTCATTTATGCAATTTTCTTTCTTGATAATGAAGACAACGTGAGGTTTAACATGAAATATTGTCTGAAGTTTTGCTTCTACAGCTTTTCTACCCTTAAACCATCCATCGGTGTTTATGATTATTACTTGGGAGCCTAAGTTAAATGCTTTAGCTAGGAGCTTCAGAATAGCTGCAATAACCTTATCCATAACGCGGTAAGGTGTTGTAGTACCAACGAAGGAATATGTTGCCGGTTTTACCTCAGTTAACGAAACGACCTGTTTATCTAAGACGCCTAGAGTAATGAATGTCGGAGGCCCTATATCCGCTTGGCCTATATCAGCATCTATTATTGAGGTCTTATACCCCATGCCGACCGCTGTATTAGCTATAAGCAACGTTAAAGAGGACTTACCTGAATCAACTGTTCCAATAGTTATTATTATCAATGGTTTATCAAGCTTCAAAATTTTCCCTACTAAATCTTCCCAAACGTTTATAGTGTCCTTCTCGACAATACTTACACTTGCACCTTCTCCTAAAACTATGTTTAAACAAGACTTTTCAGACGCAATTAAGGGTAATGACTTGTAACTAGGAACAACATATTTAAATGGAGGTTCAGCTCTAAAACCAAAAATTCTTACAGCGCCTTTTTCTAAAACGAATGAAGCTGGACCTGTAATTTTTAATACATTATCTTTTTCAAGAGTAATTGTTTTCTGTAGCATTACTTGTAACCTCAACACCTTTAGCAAAAGCTATGTTTACTGCTGAAATTACATCCTTAGGTATTTTAGTACCTTTGAGTACGAACCTAGGTATGGTTCTTGGAACGGTTTTCTCATCAACTACTTCTACTGTTACATTCGGTTTTCTAATTTTTAATACTTCAGTTAAAATTTTTTCAGAGTATCGACTTCTTGAACCTACTTTTATCTTACATTTAATAAACAATAAATTATTTATTGTATTCTCTATCTCCCTAATGAGATCCTTGATTTCCCTAAATGTCCTACCCTTAATGAATACGCCGTCGCCTATAACTGCAAATCCCATGTTTTCTCCTGGATCTACACCTATAAGTAAGGAATTGAATGCTAAAGCGCCTTTAGTTGCTAGTACTGCTCTTTCAATAACGTACTCTACTTCATCACAATTTCTAACAACTAATATTTTGACTTTGCCCTTAATCTTCCACGGCGAATCAGTAATAACGAGGTGAACACCTGGTTCTTCAACATTGAAATCTAATGTAAAGCAGATTCCCTTCTCCTTAAGTTTCCTCACTAATAAACGGAAAATCTCCGGGTTCTCCACGTAAACGCCAATAGTGTTTTCAACCATAGTCTTTAAGGCTCCAGCATCAAACTTATGTTTTTCTAAGCAATACCTTCAATTAGGGTTGTAAGTGAAGTGTTAATTAAGTTTACTGACATATATGCTCCAGGAGCGTTAACGGTAATTTACGGTCCTTTCTCTTCCGGTAAAACATCTCTGTCCCTTAGGATAGCATGTAATACTGTTCTAGCTAGGGGCAAAGTATTTTTCATAAGCACGGAAAACGAGCTTTTCGTAGAAAGAATATTAGACAATAGGATTCTAGAGAAAATAGACATTGCAGTTATTAGAGATTACAAACAACAGCATTACATCGTAACTAGGAGATTAGAGCCGATAATATCCCGCAGCAATTACAACCTCATAATAGTTGATAGTATTACGGGTCTCATGAGAACATGGGATAATATTGAGGAGGCAGTAAAGATGATTAACATGCAGTTAGCATACTTACTCTACATAGCCAGAAAATATATGATTCCTGTTATAGTTACGGGTCAGGTTAGAGCAGTAATTTCCGAAGAACCTGTAGAACAAGTAGGCGAGGATTTCGAAGCGACAGCAAAAAGTATTCTAGAATACTGGGCAACAATAATGATAAGGTTAGAAGTTATAGGGGGAGGTTATAGGAAATTAATTATTGAAAAACATGCTTTAAACAACAAACTTGAAAACGTAAGTACTAGATTTAAATTAGTAGAAGGGACCATAGTTGAGCTTATACCAAATACTAACCATAATACTTGACATGTTTAAACTGTATTTCCCAGCAATGGTAGCTAACGCAACCCCAGTCTTCTTAAAACAAGGAACACCATTAGACATGGGGGCTAGATTCATTGATGGAAAAAGAATTTTAGGCGATGGGAAAACATTTGAAGGCTTAGCCATAGGCTTGTTTTTCGGAACATACACGGGAATCGTAGAGTCAATGATTCTCCAAAACACAGCCTTTCTCATCTTAGGTTTAGCAGCATCCATTGGAGCTCTATTTGGAGATATTTTAGGCTCCTTCATAAAAAGAAGACTAGGTTTGAAGAGGGGGGAACCAGCACCAATACTGGACCAATTAGACTTCATATATGGCGCATCATTAGCCCTATATGTTGCTAAAGCCCCCTTAACATTAGAAATCTTTATAGTAGCC
This sequence comes from uncultured Desulfurococcales archaeon, assembly GCA_964496035.1. Classification (GTDB taxonomy): domain Archaea; phylum Thermoproteota; class Thermoprotei_A; order EX4484-217-1; family EX4484-217-1; genus EX4484-217-1. Next base: position 5,648 of record CAZBXI010000010.1, on the reverse strand, counting down.
CAAATAGTAGCATTATTCCTCCACATAGTAACAAATAGACTAGCTTTCCTGTTAAAATTAAAGCCTGTACCATGGTGAATAAGGTAATAATGGAATGCTTAAATTCTTAAACTTACCCCCTAGGATCAGCTCTAAATAAGCAGTAGGGATCGCCCTTCGCTATACACATTAACTCATGAACCTCTACCTCCTCGTTTACGATTCTAGATAAAAGACCTGCAATTACACCTTTACTAAAGAAACCACAAGGTTCCTTTGAAGGCTTGCAGAGTTCACACTCCATACACTCATAAACTTTAACAAGGAACATTTTCCTCGCGAAATCCATCTCGATATACTCTACAACACCCCAACCTACCGCCTTAACTACTTCAGCGAAAAGAGCCAGCAGTTCCCTATTCGACTTAGCATATTTTCTATAATCCTCAAAGATATTTTTTCCAACCTCCATGCCCTGATAGAATAAGAATATCTTACCAGCTTCACTAAGCCTCTTCTTAATGTCCCTAAAAAGCCCTCTCAGAACTGATTTCCTAAAGATACAAGCTCTTTCACCGCACACTAGAAGAGGAAAATGGTAGGTATCTACTAGAAGGCTCTTGAGTAAGGGTTTTATGCATTCTACATTATGCACTCCTTTTACACCAAGTATTTCCTTACCTATTTTCTCAACTGAAATCTTAGCATTACTAAAGTCGAGAACCAACATTATTTCTGCAACATTATCTTCAGATATAAGAAACAAACTAGTAGGTAAGATACTATATTTAGCAAGTAAGTTGATTATTGAGAAGTAAACTTGAGGTTTATTAGCAGCATTAATTATTACGCCAAAAAGCTTCTTGCCAGGGGAATAGATTATACGGCTAAGTTCCAAAGGTTTCACAGTAACAAGACCCCGAAACTCCATTATACCATATACCATATATAAACCAAACTAATTTACAAATAGTACATGGTAAAAATTAGAACTCTCTTTAAAGCGGTAAACTAGCCTATTTAACCTTGTTCGAAATGCTTTACTTTACTAATATAGTTCTTAGTTATTTCGTAAAAATATGAGGGATTAGAAATGCTGACATCAAAATGTGGTTCAATAGCGGATCTTTCATGGTATTCATTCCAGGAATAAATAGCTATGATCCTTATTAAACATTTGTTCTTAACTATGTACTCCATTGATCAACATACTTTTCCCCTAAAACACTAAACCTTAAGTCCTGCTTCTTACAGCCGAGTATATACATGTAATGGCTATCAAACCTTGGACTTACAGCAACATATCCATCTCTTCTAATTTTCAAGTTAACGGTACTTACATTAATCAGATAATCAGGCCATAGATCCCAATCCTGATAACCTCCCTCATCAATGCCATTACCAACAATTCTAAAAGTATATGCATTAAAATCCTTTTCCGGGTTATAGAGTTGACCTATAGGATTAAAAGCTAGGATTAACGGCTTACCTTCTAACTTAAAATATACGTCATTGTGGGGTTGAATATAGTTCCTACTAATATACTTCAATATCTTAATCCAGAAACTTTCATTATACAATGAGGGATCCAAGCCTAAGTAGGGTTCAATCATAATAGAGGCTCTAATACTGTATTTTCTAATAATTTCAAACACTCTCTTAGCAACTTCGTCTTCGTAACTCCCCGGACCCCACCATGAAATAAATAGCACATCTATGTTAGCCTCCTTAATTAATTTAATTTGCTTCTCAATAATCTCATAATCTATGGAAGAATAATATCCCCAAATAGGTTTATCAACAACTACATTTACACATGAATCATTCCAATGCCTACTCCCTAATCCCCTACCATACCATACGTAAAAATAAACTGCAATAACTACTTCTTTCCTACACCCTCCAGTACTAATATTGAGCAAGAAAATGCTTAACACTAATGCTAATAATGTAGAGAGGTAATGAACAGCAAAAGTACTAGGAAAGCCCTGCTATGCATAGTAACCAGGTATTAAGGTTGTAGTAGAGTAAACTAAGAATACCTTTCCTCAGCACCACTCGAAATTACAAGAGCTAATGAAAACAATACAACACCCATAGCAAGAGCTCTAGACCAACTTATTTCCTGCCCCAGAATATAATATGCTAGTAAACTTGCACCTATAGGCTCCCCTAAAGCAATAGACGTAACAATACTTGCCTTTAAAAATCTAAGCAGGTAATTCATAACAGTATGACCACCAATCATAGGTAGGAGAGCTAGCAAGATAAAATACATGAAGGTTCTTGGCGGATAACCGATAAGGTTCTCTCCTACAACGACAGCATAGAGAAATAAGGTTAGAGATGCAAAAGAATATGTAGGAACAACATATTCTAAGAGCCCTACCTTTCTTCTAACAACTCTTCCAATAATAAAATACACGGACGCCATTAAAGACCCACCAAGAGCCAAGAAAACACCATAAACACTACATGTTCCTAATATTCTAGGATGTGTAAAAAGAAGTACACCTAGAAACCCTCCAATAAGCCCCAATACTTGCAAGTATGTTATCCTTTCTTTTAAGACAAAGTAGTCGAAAACGAGAATAAATAAAGGATACGTAACAACAATAGAGGTACTTATAGAAACAGGAACCCAGAAGAGAGATTCCATCCATAAGAGGAAATGAACGGCCAGGGAGAACCCTGAAATGAATGTCAAAGCTAAAATTCTCTTATTACTGAAAACACTACGCCACTTATTTCTAAGTAGAGCAGTAAACCATACGATAATACTTGAAATAAATAAGCGCCAAAAAGCACATGAGATGGAAGAGGCTTTGGAGAGCAAAACTAAAATTGAAGCAGAAGAAATACAGAGAAACACCACTATAAAGGCGAAAGGTATCCATAAATACTTCATAACACCTATTTTTCCTAAACTATGTACTAGAGTATTTGCGTTTGAAACCATAGCAGAAATACCTATAGAAGTATTCACCCTTAAACTAAACGGCTACTTAGTTAAAGAAGCGGGCATAGCCATGAAGAACATTTACAAATGCACTATATGCGGAAAATATGTAGAATCTCCGTGGCATTGCAGAGTAAGAGCAAACTTACTAATTGACGGTAAACGTAGAGAAATGCTTAGCAAACTTGTTTCAGGATTACTAAGACACTTCCCTCACGAAGTAAATTTACCTATAAATAGCGAGGGATGGGTGGAAATAGACGAACTTGTTAAGGCAATTAAGCTAAGATGGAGGAATAGAGAATTATACCAATGGGTTACAAAGGAGCATATAATAGCCTTAGCCCTATTAGACCCTAAAGGAAGATTCGAAATAAGAAATAACATGATCAGAGCACGATACGGCCATACAATTCCCGTTAAAATAAATTATAGCGAAGACAATAAAATAACGATACTATATCATGGTACATCATCTACGAAACTTAAATCCATACTGAAAACAGGAATAAAACCTATGAAAAGAACATGGGTCCATTTAACAACAAACATGGAAGATGCATTATCTGTAGCTAAAAGGCATAGAGGAGAACCTGTAATTTTAACGATAAATGCTAACTGCTTAAGAAGTAAAGGTATAAAGGTGTTTAAAGCAACAGACACTATTTACTTGGTAAAACATGTTCCAGTAGATTGCATAGTAGACATTAAAACTCAAAAGCAAAAAGGGTGAAATAAATATAGGCTCTTGGGAAGAAAGGATTGATGTAGATATCAAGAGTAAGGGGATATGGTTATGTCGCGTTCTAAACTAGTATATACTATTTTTGATTATTTCGTTACTAGTAGTTTTTACGATGTTCTGTACTACTGTTAAGGCTGTTGAATACGAACTCACATATTATTTCGAAGACAACTTTAAATACACTAATGACACTGAAGCATCAGCAAACTGGTACATTTACAGATCAACAGGAGATTCATTAAACGAAGTGGTTTGGGATTCAGCAAACACTTATGTTCATTTGGTTAAGCCTACTAGGTATAAAGCAGGTGCAATATATCTTAAAAAATTTCGACATGACAGACTACATTATGTGGAAAGTAGATTTCATAGCATATATTGGCGGTGGAACAGCAGCTGATGGCCTAGCAATAGCTTTTTACCATGACCTAGGTGTTAGTGCTCCCGGATGGGCTCTCGGAATCTCAGGAATACCAGGATACTTTATAATAGAAATAGATACTTGGAGAAACGGCTGGGTCCCGCCGATACATCGCATAGCATTGATGGAGTATTCTGCTGATACAGCGCCGCTTCATGTTTTTGCTTAAGGATTGAATATTAGAGGTAAATGGCTATATGTGAGTGTAACCTTTGTTAGAGAAGTTGTAATAAACAATATTGCTCAAGGAAAATTAACCCTCATAGTATGGGATAACGCTGATCTAGTAAACAAGGAACCTGCAGGTAACGTGATAGTTAATGAAACAATAACCGCAAGCTTCAGCATGGGTTACAAGTATTTGGATTTGACGCATCTACTGGAGCAGCAACAGACGACCACATACTAGACTGGGTAAAGGTTGAAGTATATACTGCGGTTGTAGGTGAAGAATTAGAATTTGAGCCCAATATTCTCTTAAGCCTAGAGAACAATGTAAAAGACATTATAGCGATAGCATTAGCACTAGTAGTAGCATTGTACTTGGTCTTTATAATGAAATCTAAAACATAAGACTTAAAGTCGTTTAAAAAGTAAAAAAGATATTTTATTTATTCTATAGCTCTATAAACTGCTAAATCTACTCTAACTACACCATAGCCGTATAATTTATCATAACCTTCTATTCCTAAATCGTCTGCTGTAATATGGAGTATGCCTCTGACAGTATTGCTTTCAGTGTCTTCTAAGCTTCCAGGGGGTAATACTGGCATTCCATTAGCTAAACGTGCTGCTTGTATCAAAGCAACAACGCCGCTTACGTGAGGTGTTGCCATAGAGGTCCCGCTTAAAGTTTCATAGGTGTCATCAGGGTATGTACTTAAAACATCTACCCCCTGGTGCTGTTAACTCTGGGTTTCTATTGCTCCAGTCTGGTACTTGGTCTTCAGAATCTATTGCTCCAACAGCTATAACTTCAGGGTATGCTGCTGGAAATGTCGGTGTTTCTGCTCCTTCGTTCCCGGCAGCAGCAACTAATGTGACATTATATTTGTATGCAGCAACTATGATTTCATGTAGTTCTTCAGGAGGAGACTCGCCGCCTAAGCTCATAGATATTACTTCTGCGGCATCGTCGTCTGGATCCCCAACTATTACTCCATCTCCATCAGCATCTACTTTCCCGTCAGGACCTTTTACAGCTAAGTCTATCGCTATTATCAAGTCGCTCCATGTTCTATATCCAGCATCGGTAAGAGCTTTTATAGCGTAAATTTCTACGTCGGGAGCTACACCAACAACCCCTATTTCATTATCTTCAGCTGCTATGGTTCCAGTAACGTGGGTTCCATGACCATTCCTATCTTTACATTTACCATAGAATATTCTCCCAAAACGTACAGTAACACACCATTTAATGTTCTTATCTAAATCTGGATGGTCTCTATCAACACCAGTATCTATTACTGCAACTTCTATTTCAGAATCCCCCGTCACCATTAACGTCAACCCAACCTGTACTTATGCTCCAAGCTTCAACAGCA
>CAZBXI010000009.1:25026-41553 GCA_964496035.1 uncultured Desulfurococcales archaeon | reverse complement strand
ACATTTAAGGAAGTACGTATGGGATATTACAGCTCTTTCAATAATACTTCTCATAGCATCTTCAGCTATAGTGCTTACAATTGTAACTTCAGAAATAACCTTTCAAAACACAAGAGATGTGTTCCTAAAAATATTTACCCCCCTTATTTTAACCGTAATATTTCACGAACTAGTACATGTAATTACAGCTATAAAACTAGGATACAAGGTAAAAGTAGGTTACGGTAGAATAAAATTTAACCCAGTATTTTATGTTAAAGTCGTAGGCGGGATTAAAAAGAAACACTATATAGCGATAACATTGTCACCACTAATAATTCTATCATCAACATCTATTGTTCTAGCATCAATCATGCCTAATGTTTTAATTAAGGAAATATTGTCAATATTGTTTATAATGAATACTGCAGGTTCAAGTGGAGATATATTACTTGCTTTATCTGCAAGTAAAATACCAGGAGAAGCGTTAATAGAGGATTACGGGACTATGATAGTGTCAGATAAATTAATACCTCGTCCTTATAGTGAGAAGATAAGTTTACTTATTAGAATACTAACTTTACTTATCATAGTTGCAACTATAATCCTTTTCAAGGTAAAAGTAGTGATGGTGAAATAGGTTATCGAAGAGATTGTAGCATGAGGGATGAAAATAATGTGCAGAAAGTAGTGGAGTACTTGAAAAATCGGAGAGCTAACGCAGAAATACAGCACTTTAAACATAAAGTGGTTTCGGCAACTATAGACTCTGAGGTTTCCGGTTTTCCATTGAATAGGATCGTTAAGATCCTTATAGTTATTGCAGATAAGAAACCATATGCCGTTATGGTGGGAGGCAATAAAAAAACTAGACTATGGAAAACTACGTAAACTACTCAAATGTAAGAAAGTTAGACTTGCACAAAGAAGTGAAGTTAAGGAAATAACAGGGTTTGATGTGGGAGAAGTATGTCCACTATCCTATACTTTAGAGAAAATACCTAAAATAATGGATGAGGAAATAGTAAATAAAGACATTGTTTTTAACTGGAGGAGGTTCTCAATATTTTAGTTAAAATTAAAGCTAAGGATCTTTTGAAGGTGCTATCTCCTATAATTGCTAACATTTCTAAGTAGAGTAGCCCGTGTTCGAACCTTTAACTTTATATGTTATAAGAATTGTACTTGGTGTTGAGGAGCTAAGTTATGATTAGGAAAATAACCATAATATTATTTACTATGTTATTTGCGTTTCATGCACTCACAGCATTGCCTGTTGAATGCGATAAAGGTGTTATTCCTTTTGGAAACTATATTGTTGAGGAGCCTGGTCAAAAAGCTATAATTGGGTGGAATGGTAGTGTTGAAGTACTTATACTATCTAATGATTTACTAGGTGAAATTGAAAGTTACAGTGGTTTTAAGGGTAAAATTCAAGTTTTGGAGATGCTGCCCTTACCCTCGTTACCTAAAATAGAGAAAGGTTCTGAAGAATCATTTAGAACTCTAATTAGCTACATTAACTTTAGGATTTCAAGGAAAGGTTTAGTTAGACCTTTCCCCGCATATGCGGAAGCTAAAAGGGTTACTGTTGAGTTCCAGGTAACAATAGGTCCTCACTTTATTACTGTCGTTAAAGCAGAAAGCGGTAAAGAACTTGAGAAATGGGTTATGAATTATGCTGAAAAACAAGGTTTAGAGAAGCCAAAAGTAACTGTTGACATTTTAGAAGACTATATTAGTAGAGGATATAGGTATTTTGCAATAGACATAGTTACTATTGAAAACATACGCGAGATGAAGACTGTTGAGCCTCTTGTTTACATTTTCAAGTCAAATAAAATATTTTACCCGCTTAAGATATCAGGCTTAACTGAAAGCTATACGCAAATAAAGCTATTTATAATTTCTAAGGATAGAGTAAGAAGTGAGCCAATTACTAGAGCTGAGTTCGAATTTACTGTAGAAGACATTATCAGCCTAAATAAGCTTAAAGAAGTAGATCCTAGACTAGCCAACTTATTTAAAGAAGGGGAACTATGGGTTACAGTTTTAGAATATAGTGGATCAACAGTAGATTTAACCTCAGACATAGAAACTACAACAACAAAAATAGTTTTAAGAGGGATAGATTCGGTTATGGCATTTATTACTCCATTAGCACTAATAGTAATAGCTTTAAGCTTATTGTTCCGTTATTACCTAGCTAAAACACCTCATGTAGAGTATGGTAAACCAGGATACGTTATTACAGCAGCATCTCTACTACTAATACTTGGAGTATTACTCATAATACCTTACTCAATGCTAGCTTTGAAGACTGTTGAACCTCCAATACTACCCTACATTAAACATGGCCCAGGAAAAGTATTTGCCTCCCTCATTATAGGAGCATATATAAGCTTAGGTATACTGTCTCTTGTATCAGTAACTCTAATTGCGAAAAAGAAACTACTAGGACTCAAATTAGGTTTGGCGTCAACAGTAATTGTCCTATTAATGTCAATAACGTATGCTTCAACAGTGATAAATCTGGGATACTTCGGAGTATACTATACAGTAATGGGGGCAATGATAGGTTTAGGAGCACTTTCATCAATAATAGCACTACTCTCACTAATATTCATAGGACTAAGCTGGAACCATATTAGGAGAAAGTAATGAAGCAAAAGGTATTACATAAATCTACCACAAATTTGGTAAAACCGAAGTTTTTTAAAGTGTTTAAAACCGCTCTAGAACTAAATGGCATACTAAGTATAGCTGAAGGAAACTATGAGCCATGGAATAATGTTTTCTGTAAGCCATTCTTTAGGGTAAGCTATCTCGATGAGTATTCTATCTACAGTTAGCGGTAATGTTCCAACAGGTGTAGTTGCGAAGATTGATGAGTATTCACCATAAACAGCTAATGCTCTTTCAGGTCCTGCTTTAAGCCTTTCTATTGTTTCATTTCCATAGACTTCTACTGTTTTATTTAAATTACTGTAGAGTACAAATTTCTCCATATGATCTAAGTCTAGAACCTCGATAGCACTTCTATTACCTTTTAGAAGTATGGATAATCCATGAATTGGAGGTTTCTCTGGAGGTTTTCTTACTGTTTTATTTATCATGTTAGCTACTTGAATATTGTACCAGTTTCTCTCACATAATTCACCGGGTTTTGAGGTCTACGAGAAGTCTTGATGAGTAAAGTGTAACACTAAACATACCTACGTTAGATGATATGTTTAAAGCTAAATATTCATTACCTTTTAAAGGAGGATTTATCTTAAATACTAACTTCAAATAGTAACTGTCACCCTTTACCGATGATTTGGCATAATATGTATTGTTTGCAAGGGCTTTAATTTCAGCAGCATATACTTCTTCACCAATAAGCCTAATACTCTTGTATTTTCCTTTAAGTGAAGCCGTAATGAACGTTGTTTTTCTCGGAAACAGCGTGGTTAATGAGAACATCCCTGCAACTATTATCGCCAACATTACTATAATGATTACTACCTGTATACTTGTCTTGTTCTACTTTTTTAGTCTCATGTATGCATATGTTTTTTAGATTATATCCTATACTTTAGTAGTTTTTAAGCTTAATAATTTCTCTCACAATACGTCTAATCACAGATGGAATACGTGAACCCAAGAACCTATGGTTTCTCTTAATTTCTAAACCTATAGCTTCAATTCTTGGAGGTTTACCGAAATGCCTTATAAAGGAACCTCCTTTAAATGGTCTATCTACTCTAACAGTAAACCCTGCTTCAGATATTAGATATGCTATGTATTCAACTGTTTCCTTCGAAGCAGTAGTGTAGTTTGCACATGAAATGCAGAAATCCGGCCATTTATTAACACTTTTCATACCGTGAATATCAATTATAAATCTAACATGCTCTCTTCTAGCAAGTTCTTCAACCCTACGCCAGAAAGGAGTTATTGAAGCATATTCCTTATTCAAATTATAATCCGGTATCGGTAATCCATTTAGGTAATCAACCTTACTTACAGTGGGAAGAATAACCCAACATTTCTCAGCTACACCAACCTTAAACGCAATTTCACCAGTTAAAAAATCAACAGCTGAAGTATATGGTGCCACATCTTTGAATTTACTATACAAGTTAAGCTCTTTAAGCCTTAAAATAACATCCTTAAACCTATCAGTACCGTAGCCGTGAGTAGCAGTTATAAGAATAGGGTATCGACCTTTAACCTCAATAAACCCTTCAATTACCTCGCAATTCAATACCATGCATCCTCGGTAAGGTTCTGTAAAACTAACTTAGTGCTAAAAACTATGTAGTTATTAAATTTAACCTAAGGTTAACACGTTTTTCAAAAACAATACCGATAACGTTTTATATTGCTTTACAAAGAGAGCATTGAGCATAACATATTGGTGAATTACTTGTTGAGAAGCTGGTATTTTGCATTTGTTGGAGGAATAATTAACTTAGTTCTCGGAGCAATAATGGTAATTGGTGCTTTAACTAGCCCTCCTGGAGGAGGTTTTGGAGCAGTAATCGGCATAGCTATACTATTGATGTTTGGAATAGTATTGCTTGTACTGGGATCTATATCGTTAATTATAGCTCTCCTACTTAAGAAGAAGAAAACGAGAAAAGCAGGAGCAATAGTGTCCTTAATTGTAGGAGTTATAGCACTATTTACTCAAATAGGAATATTAGGAGGCATATTTTTGATAATTGCAAGCATCATATATTTCTGGAAGAAAACCTAAAAATGAATTTAAGGAGAGTAAAACTTTAACGTGGTAAAAGCATGAAGAAAATTAAATGCCCCTACTGCGGTTTTGAAGGAGAACCTAAAGAATTCTACCTACTATACGAAGCTGTAGTTAACGTAACATTAACTTCGGCAAGTAAAGAAAACAGGGAAAGACCACCACTAATAATATGTCCGAAATGCGGAAAAGCGTTCCCATCAGCAGACTTTTATGAGAAAATAAGAGAAAAGTTAAAGAGAAAATGAGGAACCATACTTCCCCACACTATAAGTCTGCTTTAAAATAGATTTTCCTCTAAAAAGGTGCGAATCCTAACTTCTAAATCCCTATATTCCCATACAGAGCGCCTCTTGGCATTCCATGTCTTTTTAACGTATCTTTCCTTGAAAAGCAAATTTGCCAGCCTTAGCTCTAAACTAGAAGGCTTATCTAGAAAAGCTTCTGCTTTAAATAGTTCCTCATAACTTGAAATTATGTTCTCAATAACTTCCTTTGTAGATACTTTTCCCAGAAAACTGCTAATATTCTCTACCTTATATTTTACAGGGCTAACTTCTCTAGCAAATCTACTTCTTGGTGGTATTTTTAGTATTCTTCTTAACTTTCCTAAATTCGTGTTTACAAGTAATGATCCGTGAAGAAAGGCTATGTTCCAAAATAGGGTTGCTGCTGTTCCTGAAACTTTCCTACCGTTAACTACTATATCATTTACATTTTCCACATAAGGGTTTAAACCAAGTTTTCTTAGAGCTAGAAGTATTCCATTCAATAATTTGGAGTATAAGTAGTTTATTGGTTTCTCTATTTTCTCTCTAGGCTTAATTACTATTGTGTAGTTTATGTTTCCGAGATCATGATATACTGCTCCGCCTCCGGTAAACCTCCTAACTATCGGTATTCCCCATTTATTAGCTAGCTCAACATTAACTTCGTCCTCGACATTTCTCATATATCCGATAACTATTGCTTCTCTGTTCCTCCATATTCTTAAGCAAGGTTCTTCAATTATACCTACCGAAACAATTCTTGCTAATGCTTCTTCGAAAGCCATGTTAAACCATGGATTTTCAGGTGTTTCAAATAGTAAGACTCTAAGCTTCTTCGCCGCCATTACCTTTCTCCTTATGGAAATAGGTAGCTACTATCAATTATATTTTAATGTATATTTTAGTAGAGAATAAACTAATATTTGGCGAGAAAAAAGGCAATAGTTATGTTCAAAATCAAGTTGTCTAAGCATGCTAAAGATAGAATGAAGGAGCGTAACATAGAGGAAGAAGATGTTTACGAAGCTCTACATAACCCTGTACAGTTAGTTTATGATTCTTGGAACGATGTTTACATAGCTGTTTCTATGAAGAACATAGCTGTACCCTACTCTTTAAAGGGAAATGTCTTGGAAGTATTAACAGTTCTCAGTAAGAAAGAATATGAAACATTAATGTCAAAGTTTGGAAGGAAAAGATATAAAGTACTAACTTAAAATAGAGATAGTTTTTGCGGAGATGGAACTTTTTGAAAATACTGAGAAGGTTTAAAGGGAGGTTGTTTGAAGAGGATTTCAAGAAAACGTTGTTAAATAATCTTAGTAAACTATGCATTAAGTTAAATAAATCATCAAAAATAATTGTAGAATTGAAAAGTAAAGGCGAATCAAGAATGCTGCATTTCATGAATAAGGTTATTTTCAGCTTTAATTATAACCACATAGGAGACGTTGATTTGAACTATTAAGATCCATTCACATATTGCGTAATGCTGCTTACCAATACCTAATATTACCTCTACTACTGATACTGTTCATAATATTAGCTTTAATACCATACGGTTTTTCAGGAGCATCAGCAACCATGATTGCTTCTTCTCTTCTAGTATTAAGTCAGTTAATGAGGACACATACAAGGAAAATAGAGAGGAGAGACCAAGTTTTGAAAACTCATTACCACCTATGTAACAATTACCCTGAATACTCCCGCACACACCTTTACAAAGTCCATTAAAATATGTGAAAATGCAGAACATACAGGTTTTGCTCGAGGATTTATACGGATAGAGGACAAACTCTACAAATACTTATGTGTGTTTGAGAAGAAAAAGTGCAAGGTAATTTTTCTCCAAGTATTAACCTTTACTCTTTTTCCTTCATTAATGTCTTAACAGTTAAGTCTATGACCCTTAAAAGCTCGCCAATATTAGTATTGGATTCTACAGACATGGAGTTCGGATATAGTTCAAAAGCGAAAATAGCATTATCCTCTGTTTCAAAACCAAGGTATATTAGAGAGTAATGTTTACCGCCATAAATCATAAAGCCTTTAGCGTATTTAAAACACCTTAAACTCCCAAGAACAAGCTCTAGCATATCCTTTAATTTCTCTTTAAGCATGCCTATGTTGGAAATAATTTTGTTATATTCATTAACTTCAAATTCAACTATACCATAAGATTTAGATAGATTTTTGAACTCATAAGCACTAACTTTCATAGTACATCACAATTACGTATTAGCCTATGTAGTTCAAGTCTTTTATTCTTCCTCTTCCAAGTTCAAAAAGGTAGTAAAGCATAAGTACTAAAAGTTAAAAGCAAGATAATGCGGAAAGATTTACCAAGGAAAAACTCATGGAGGCTATATTGGATCTCCTAATAAAAGATCATAGAGAATTTAATAGAATTCTATCCGAAGTTGAAGAGCTATCTAAAGGTTTAAATAGAGAATTATTAAGTCCGGAGCAAAAGTTCAAGGCTATAAAAGATATTGTGTTTATAATTCATAAGTTCTCTATATTTGTTGGAATGCTTGAAAAACACAGAGAGTTGGAAGAAATAACGGTATTTAAAGTGCTGGAAAAGGAAGGCTTGGAAGGTGAAGTTAAGAAATTAAAAGAAACCCATGTACTCATAGCTAATTTACTTAAGGATCTTGAAAAAGAGTTTTCAAAGTTTAGAGAAAGAATAAAGCCTTTAGAGGAAAGTGCAGCAGCTATATTGAAGATATTTTTAAACATACGTACTATCTTCCGAAAACACATGAAACAAGAAGAACGAATATTTAAAAACCTGAAATCATCTACGCTATCATAACATTAGCTTCTATTTCACGCTATCATCTTACATTAGTGAATATAGGTAGAGTATTTTGCATCGACCTAGTCTAAAATTTCTTCACCTCTCACTAGATAGGCTCATAATTTTTTAATACCCTCCATCAAGCATATAAAGCATTAACTTTAAAATATTGTTTAAATTTTTAGGTCAAAAAGGGTACCAAAATGAATATAAGTTGGGAAAGACAAGTTTTAAGCACTGACTGCAGAGCTGCATTTACCTATGGAATTGGTTCTTAGTCTCTTAATAGAAGATCATGAGAAGTTCAAGAAAATATTGAATGAGATTATGGAGTACATTAAAGACTTCGATAGGGAACCTGAAACACCTAAAGAGAAATTTAACACTATAAAGAACATAGTGTTTACACTACACAAATTCACAATACTTACACATACATTTGAAAAACATATTGAACTTCGAGACCTAACTCTTACACCAATACTCATAGAAAATAATTTAGAAAATCAAAATAGTGAACTACAACAATACCAGGAGAATGTCATTACACTTTTAAGAAGCATCAAAGAAACTCTTTCTAGCTTCGTAAATAGGGAAACAGATTCAATATACGGAACTGCATTAACCACCTTTAGGAAATTTATGGAACTACGTGGCGCATTTGATGAGTTCATACAGTATGAGAGGAAAGTGTTAGAAGAAATTAAGGCAAGGTGCTGAAGTACTTCTTCTACATATTTTTATTAATCTTAATAGTTAATACTGTCCTAATGTTATAGTCTCTAATGGGAGCAATTTATGGTTAAAGTTCTAGTGACTGGTGGAGCAGGTTTTATAGGTAGTCACCTAGTAGACAGTCTACTAAAACTAGGATACGAAGTTTGTGTTGTAGACAATCTCAGTAGCGGTTTCACTGAAAATTTAAAGCAACATTTTGGCAAATCATGTTTTGAGTTTATCAAAGGAGATTTGAAAGATAGGGAGGTATGTAAGAAGGCTGTTGAAGATGTTAAGATTGTTTTCCATCTAGCTGCGAACCCTGAAGTTAGGGTTAGCGTAACTGAGCCTAAAATTCATTTTAACGAAAATGTTTTAGTAACGTTTAACTTATTAGAAGCTTGTAGGCAAGAAGGCAGTGTTAAGAAATTCATTTTTGCAAGTTCAAGTACGGTATATGGGGATGCTGAAGTCTTCCCTACACCTGAGGAACATGTTTTGAAACCCATAAGCGTTTACGGAGCCTCCAAGGCCGCATGCGAAGTCCTAATATGTTCATACGCTTACCTGTATGGTTTTAAAGCTGCAGCCGTGAGATACGCTAATATTGTTGGTCCTAGGCTTAGGCATGGCGTAATTTACGATTTCATTATGAAGCTTAAGAGGGATCCCAATGTTCTCGAAGTACTTGGCGATGGTACTCAAAGGAAAAGCTACCTGTACATAAGCGATGCTATTGAAGCAACATTACTTATAACTGACAAGCTAAAGGAGAATTTTGAAGCATATAATGTAGGTAATGAAGACTGGGTTACCGTTAGTGAGATTGCTCAAATAGTTTCCTCGGTTCTAGGGCTTAAACCTAAAATAGTTTTTACTGGTGGAACACCTGATGGTAGGGGTTGGCCAGGCGATGTTAAATTTATGCTGCTAAGTATTGAGAAGATTAAGAGGCTAGGGTGGAAACCTAAATATTCAAGTAGAGAAGCTATTAGGTTAACAGCAGAAGCTCTAGCACACGAGCTTTCAATGAAAAATTAAGGTGCCTAATCATGGTTACTAAAATTCCTATTAGGCCTAAACGGAGATGGGAAGTAGTTTTTAAGGATAATAATAGATGGCAGTGTGGCATATATGTTCCTGAGTTTACTTCGAGAGAACAGATCGCGTGGCTTGAGAAACATGATGGACCTGAGCTATTTTACCTTGTTGGAGGATCTATCGTGCTTGTTCTAAGCGAGGATGGTAAAGAAATTATAGAAGTACCTATGGAGAAAAACACCATTTACATTGTTAATGAATGGCATAACGCTTACAGACCCAAGGGGGTCAAAGGGGCAGCTCTCGTTATTGAAAAAACTGATATTAAGACAGAGTTTTTAAAACTGAAGTAATTCTCTTTTTAGGCCAACATCTATTCTCACTATCCATCCTCTCTTAGCTCCAGCACCGATGCCTTTGTCTAAAACTCTTTTAGCCGCATTAACATTTTCTACTAGTGCTATTAATGATCCCCCAAGACCTGCACCTGAAATTTTTACGCCTAGAGCTCCTGCTTCTAATGCTGAATCCCTTATTTTCTCAAGTTCTGGTAGACTTAGATCATATAAGTCCCTTAGCAGAGCATGCTGCTGATTCATAATAGTACCTATTAACGCCAGCAATGGATTATGATGTTTCACGGATCTTTCTAAGTCTTCCCTCCATTCTTCACCGAGTATTCGCACCATGGTCTCAATACTTGGTATTTTTCCTTTCATAATTTCAAGAGCTAATTCAGTAGATTTATGCTCTCTTATAGTAAACAATATTCTATTCCTAGGTTTTTCAGGCAGTCTTTCAATGTAGGGGAGTATTTGTTCTTCACTTAACTCCTCCCACTTAGGTTCATAGTATTTTCTTCCAAGTTTCTCCCTTAAACTACTAGGTAGATCAGGCATTTCTAAGAGTAATTCTAACCCGTAATTTATATCAGCCTGTCTTCTGGGATGTATTTCAGCTGTACTATGTTTTATACCTGAATCTAACACTACGAAAACTCCCTGTTTAAAAGGTAATTCCTCAACATTGTATGGTGGTCTGGTTTCTATTTTTATTACACTGCCAAAAACTGATCCATATTGGTCAAGTCTTCCGCAAGGTATTCCCATAATGTCATGTTCCGCATGGTAAGCTACTTCAGCTATTTCCTTTCTACTCAGATTTAAGCTGAAGATTTCATTTAATGCCCCGAGAAACGAGACGGTAAAAGCAGCACTACTACCTAGCCCGCCACCTATAGGAACTTCGCTAAGTATTGCAGCATTGAAACCTTTAACCTTATACCCTTGCTCAATAAGTGACTTTACTGCAGCACGTAAATAGTTTCCAAACCATTTCCCGCTACGTAGTTCAAGTTCAGTAAGCTTGAAAACATCTCTGTACTCTACTCTTTCTCTCTTCATGTTCACTGATAGGACGTAACAATAGTCATCAGCTCTCTCAGCTATGGCAGTATATGACCTTAAATTAACACCTATGGAAACTACAGGTAAGCCTTTGTAATCTTGGTGAGTATTTAGGAAATCAAGTCTTCCTGGAGAAGACACTATTAAACGTGGATTTTGACCATATTCTTCCTTAAACTCCTTAGTAAGATCATTAATTATTATCGAGACCAAGTCCTAATAACCCCTAAATTTAAAATGCTACCTTAGCTTAAGGGATTTTTCCTAAATACCTACCTATTTTTCCTAAGGCTTTTCTGCAAGCTTCTCTTAGCTCGTAGGCTTTTCTCTCAGGTACACCATCATATGTGAAAATCCAGAAACCCCACTCAATACCTGCAGCATATTTCAGCTTATCCCTATCCCTATATGGTTGGTAAAATTCAATATGCATATGGTAGTAACTGTAATCTTTATTGTCAGTGGGTTTCTGATGGAAGACCATCATGTACGGTAAATCTCTATCGAATAACATATTGTAAGTAGCTGTTATAACTCTCAACATGTCAGCCAAGTGAAGTTTCTCCTCATCAGATAGGTCTAGTAAAGATTGTACATGTCTTTTAGGATAAACGTGGATTTCATAGGGCCACATGGCGAAGTATGGCAGTAAGGCTATGAAAGAACGATTTTCGTATATTATTCTCTCGCCTTCTTTCTTCTCTAAATCTATAATACCGCATAGAAGACATTTCTTTTTCTTTTTAAAGTATTTTTTAAAGGACTTTAATTCGCATTTTATCCGCGGAGGAATAAAGGGTAGTGCATATATTTGCGAGTGTGGGTGAGTTAGTGAAACTCCTATTTCTTTCCCCTTATTCCTGAACTCAGCAACATACTTGATGTAGCTTAAAGATCCCAGCTTAGCGTATTCCTTAGAAAAAACCTCTACTACCTTCTTCATATGTTCTAACTCAATATCGCAGAGATCTCCCTCATGTACAGGGGTTTCAACAATAACCTCACATATTCCAGTAGCTTTTCTAGCTTTGAAAAGACCAACAGCGGGATGAGAAGGCTTAGGTGTTTCAAGAGATAAAGCAGGAAACTTGTTTGGAAGAACTATTACATCCCATGAACCTAAGTCCTTAGTTTCCGGTGCTCCAGGACAAAACGGGCATAGCAAGCCTTTTTCTTCGGGCCTCCAGGGTCTACGTCCTCTATGTCCTGCAACTATAACCCATTGCCTAATAAGGGGGTTCCATCTAATTTCATGAACTTTAACATACCCCATTACAATCACACACCACAATACCGGTCCAATAGTTATCCTAAATATTCACCTTGAGAAGACTTATTTAATTCTTAAGGTATCTTTTACAATTGGTGATCCTTATGGGGGAATTCTTATCTAACAAGGCTAAAATAGGAGTTGCCTTCATCATCCCACCATTAGGAGCTATAGGAGGTCCGCCAGCATCTGAAAAATGGTTCAGCGAAATAAAGGAGAGAGTTGTAAGAAAACTTAAGGAGATGTATCCGGAAATAGAATTTTCAATACATGACATAAGAGATTCTGAAGACGTTAAAAAGTTTCTTGAAAAAGAAGCAGGAAGTACAGGCTACGTAGTCTTCATCTTAAATTGTATAACAGGCCTAGTTAGGCCCATACTTTACAGCTATAAACCAGTTATAATGATTGCTGAATCCTACGGTGGTTCAGGGGACTTCCTATTAGAATACTCAGAAGCAAAAACTTACGATATACCTGTAATCGGTGAAGTAACTAGAGACGTTTCTAGCGAGGAAGTACTGAAGAAAATCAATCTGCTTAGAACAATTCATGGTTTAAAGAACTCTAGAATCTTGTTCATAGTTAGCCCTAGCGAGAAATACTTGTTAAAACTAGAGTACCCTCTTAGCATAGACTTGTACTCCTCATTGAAAAGTGTAGAAACAATCGCCGGAACTACACCTATAATTTTAGATGCCAAAGAGTTCGTTAAGAAGTATTATGAAACGGTAAGCGACGGTGAAGCTAAAACAATAGCTGACAAGTGGATTAGAGAAGCTGAGAAAAACCTTGAAACAGATATCGAGGAAATTGTTAAATCGGCAAAACTTTATTTGGCCATGAGGAAAGCGGCAAAAGACTATAGAGCAAATACTATAGCAGTAGACTGTATTGTACTGAGAAATACTGGGATATTAGATGCTTGGCCATGCTTAGGATATATGGAATTATGGAACGATAACATAATCCCTGTTTGCGAGGCCGATCCATATTCTGCGGTGTTAATTATTGCAGGCAAATATTTAACTGGAAGACCAGGCTTCATAGTTGATGTTGCTGTGGACAGTTTACGCGACGAAGTCATATATTATCACTGTTACGCCCCCTTAGAGCCTTTAGGGAAAGGAAAATACCCATATGTTATTACGCCGGCTCATTTAGGTTTAAAGAAAGCCTCAATACATGTTAAACTTCCAGTAAACGAAACAGTAACTGCTGTTGGACTAGCTCCTGAGGATAGGGTTCTGATAATACATACTGCTGAAATAACTTCCATAGAATTCTCAAACTATGCTTGCTCAGTAAAACTCATTGGCAAAACAAATGTTAAAGCATTAGCTGAAAATTGGCTACGTAGATCAGGATGGCATAGAGTAATATTTTATGGTGATTGGAGAGAAGAATTTAGGGAATTAGCAACACTCCTAAAGCTAAGGGTTCTTGAAGAAGATAAAATGGTGTTCTAACTATGAGGAAGGTTAAAGTTAAAATTCAGCCCATAAGAATGAAGAAAGCTCTTGAAATATGGGATTCTGATGAAACACCTTTAGCTAAGACAGCATGGGTTAAAGGTCCAAAGAAGCCTAGAGATGTATTAAGGAGTAAAGAAATTCCTCCAGAAGACGTTAGTTTAGATGCTTTAAAGAGGAAAGGCCTTGTTGAAGTATTGGAACCTATCGAAATTAGGAAAGTTGAGGATGTAGTGAAAATACCGGAAGACGTGGATGCAATACTTATAGGAGATAGTGAAGACTGGTTTGCTGAAAACAACATCCTTGAAAAACTCGTGCTGCTAAATAAACCGCTACTTGTTGAATGGGATAATTGGGGCTACTCAATTCATGGGAGAATATCGAAGCTAAGATTTAACAAGTATTCAAAAGCGAAAAGATATTTCACCATGGGCGCTGATGAAGTGCTCTCACTAATAAAGGCTCTTAGAGGGCATCGATTCATTAAGACAATGAAAGTATTGTACATAGGAGATTTTCCATCACATAGCGTTGCAGTAGGGTCTCAAATAAGTTTAGAGTACCTAAATAAACGCTTTGGTGTGGAATTCATTAAGTTAACGTTAGAAGATTACTTAAAAGAAATAGAGGAAATAAGCGACGAAAAGGTAGAGGACGTAGTTAAGGAATGGAAAGAACGATTTATTATTAGGGATAATAGGGAAAAAACATTGCACATTTATGCGAAAACATATAAGGCCTTGAAAAATATGCTTAGAAAACATAACGCTAATGCCATTACTGTAGACTGTGCTGCATTACCTGAAATAGAGTATGTACCATGCTTAGCATATTCACTACTAATAGATGAAGGTATTCCTTGCGGTTGCGAAGCAGACTTGCCAGCATTATTTGCTATGGCTATGTTAATGGGAGTTTCAAGCAAGCCCGTCTTAATGGGTAATCTTAATGAGAATGCTACGCATATGGATATAGAAAATAACATTGTCGTAGTTAACCATGATGTCTTACCTCCATCACTCGCTTGCCCAGCGTGTAAAATTGCTCTACGCGACTATCATGCAACAGCCAAAGGTGTTACACCATATGCAGAGCTTATAGAGGAATTACCAGTAACTCTCGTAGGCATGCACTGGGATATGGATAAGGTATGGGTAACTACAGGGAAGGTGGTTTGGACAGAAGATACAACACATTGTAGAGTTTCCATAGGAGTAAAGGTAGATAACGCTAAGAAAGTAAGTAAAGATGCTTTCAGCCATCATGTAGTAATGACGTATGGTAACTATGTTAAAGAGCTTAGGCTACTATCAGAACTTATAGAAATAGAGTTTACACTAATTTAACATTTAAACAATCTTTTAAAACTCAAAAACCCTACACCCACCATTTTTAGCGTAATACATTTAAAAAAGAGAATGTTGAGCAGTGATTTGCGCGGAAATGGGATCTCTCGTATATTCATGTATAGTATTTACGTAAACATTATAGAAATGTTAATATTCTCTCTTACCAATAAGTTCTCTATGGTGTAGAAAGTGCAGAAGGTTTCTCTTCCGATTTTCATTGCAGCCATAGTTATTATTGCTATTATTGCTGGAGCAATAGGTTACTACGCTAAACCTGTGCCTACACCGCCACCTAAACCTGGAGAGGGTATGGTCATATACTGGATTGGTGGTGCGGCAGGAGATCCTTTCGACGCAAGACTATATAAGGGAGCTACCGATGCTGCTGAACTTCTAGGGATTAAGCTAGTCTATGCGCATACAAAGTGGGATCCAGATAAGATGGTTGCAGAGTTTAAGAAAGCTATAGCTGCTAGCCCAGATGGCATCGTAGTTATGGGCCATCCCGGTCTTGAAGCCTTAGAACCCCTATTTAAGGAAGCAGCTGACAAAGGTATACTTGTAACGCTAGCCAACGTAGACATTCCAGAGTTAAGAGAGAAATACTGGTTCACAGGATATGTTGGACAAAACCTATACATGTCAGGCTATACCCTAGCTAAAGAAGCACTCAAAAGATTTGCTGACAAGCTGAAACCAGGAGCTAGAGCAGCAATATTCTCTGGAAGCTGGGAGCAACCCGCAAGAGCTCTAAGAGCTGTAGGCGTAGAAGATGCTCTTAAAGAAGCAGGGCTCATTGTTGATAGAGTTTCCCACCCACCAGAAGTTTACGGTAGCCCAGCAGAAGGACTACCATACGTGTCAGGATACCTTGCTAAATACCCGGACGTAGTACTGATGTGTTTCGATGGTGGAGGTACAACAGCTGCCGCAGCAGACTACATGAAATCCCTAGGTAAGAAACCAGGAGAAATAATTGTGATAGGCTTCGACTTAACACCAGGTTCAGTTAAAGGTTTAGAAGAAGGCTACGTGCAATTAGTTATCGATCAGCAACCATACCTACAGGGCTTCCTAACAGTACTTAACCTGTTCCTAAGCAAGAAATATGGCTTCGCCGGACTATACATTGATACAGGCGGAGCAGTAATTGGGCCTGAAGAAGTTAAGTGGGTCAAAGACCTAGTCGAAGCAGGTTATAGGTAAAAGCAATAATAAAATCTATTTTTTAACTTAAATACCTTTTTAAACTTCTACTATAACCATACTAACGGGAGCTGAAAGTAGGAAGGAGGTTAATTACCTAATGAGCGGCTTTAAGTATATTGTTGAAACGAAAAATCTTGTAAAAAGATTTGGAGACGTTATTGCTCTTAAAGGAGTGAATTTCAAAGTTAGAAATAACGAGATTGTAGGCCTTGTTGGAGATAACGGTGCTGGTAAATCAACCTTAGTTAAAATAATAGCAGGC
>CAZBXI010000009.1:0-24926 GCA_964496035.1 uncultured Desulfurococcales archaeon | reverse complement strand
GAGGACTTATCTCACATAATGGTTTCTATAGCTAGAACAGGCAAAATACCCGTAGAATATGAAAAGATAAACCTAATACGTAGTGGTCAAGAGTAAGTTAGCGTAGGAATGCAATATGAAGAGAAAAAATCCTACATCAAAAAGCTTAGGTAACATGATAGCTAGCACGTTTAATAAGTACAAACTACAAGTAGCAATATCCATGATTTTCCTACTGCTCTGGCTAATATTCTTCACAATGAACCCTGAAGGATTCAGCGACCCTGCAACCTATGCAGCTATTACATCCGTAGCTCCTTTCACAATAATACCTGCTTTAAGCCTAACATACGTCATTATTTCTGGAGAGATAGATCTATCCTTCCCTTCAGTGATGGCTTTAGGTGGATGGATACTAGCCGTAACCTGGCGTGCTCTTGGACCAAGCCCCCTAGGTATTATCTTAGCCCTATTAGCAGGTCTCGTAGCCGGTATGCTTAACGGATTTCTGATAACGAAATGTAAAATACCTTCACTTATTGCAACTATAGGTACAATGTTCCTATGGAGAGGAGTAGTTCTAGTTGCAACTGAAGGATTCAGCATTCCTCTAGGCAGATACAGGGGTGTGCTAATTTACCAAGCTCTTGTCGGGAGAATAGGAAGTATACCCATGCAAATAATTTGGGCAGTAATTATAGCCGTAGTACTATGGATTTTCCTTAACTTCCATAAGTTTGGAGCATATATTTACTACACTGGCGATAATAGAGAAGCTGCAAAAATGCTAGGTATTAACACTAATAAAGTTCTAATATACGTTTACATGCTACATGGAGTAATAGCAGCGTTTGCAGGTATCTTAGTAACCCTTGAAATGGCAACATTCTGGCCTGCTTTAGGAGAAATATATCTTCTAAAGTCAATAGCTTCAGTCATAGTAGGAGGAACACCAGTAACAGGGGGTATAGGTACAATATTCGGAACATTCATTGGCGGGCTAATACTGGAACTTATTGAAACAGGCATATTAGCTGTTGGTGTAACAGGTTTCTGGATTAGACTTGTCCACGGAGTAGTCATCATAGTAGCGCTAATAGCTCAAGTAACTATTAGAGAACGTGAAATAAGAAGAATGCGTACAATAATGGGTATAAGCTAATTTCAGCAAGTAAGGTGGAAAGCGCCTACAACTTTCCTACCTTCTTTTACGAGCTTATTGAATTCTTTTACCGCTTCACTTGTAGGTTTAGCTATAATCTTAACTTCTCTACGGGCCATTTCTTCTAGAACATCGTCGAGAACTTTCATGAATCCATAGTAGCCGGTTCCAACAACTAAATATTCGAATTCTTCATTTAATATTTCTCTTAGATCTTCTAAGCATAGTTTATGGCCTTCTATTCTCCACCAATTGCTTATAATTCTTTTCGGGGTAATTATTAAGTCTCTACTATATCTTTTACCGTTAACTACAATTACTCCGAAATCATAGTAGTTAATGAGCATTAAGTATCTACCTCTCTTGAGGTAATTACTCACTACAATATTTTCTAAGGTTAAACTATATAATTAAAATTATTAAACATGATGTTGAGAAGTTACTTACACGTTACAAGTAGGGCATCCACCTGCATAGTCTTCCGGTGCTGCATGGTACTCTTTCTTTTTCAACCTGAATCTTATTGGCATAAGTTTAGCTAACTTCCATTCTCTAGGTTTAACTTTGAATAATTCTTCTTTAACACCAACATAGATTACTTGTTCTTTCTTAGATTTATCTCTGTAAATAGTTATTCCTTTACATTTGAGCCTCCAAGCTTCCAAGTATACTTTTCTAACATCATCTATTGTTGCTTCATACCTTAAGTTAACTGTTTTAGATACTGCATTATCAACCCATCTTTGAAATACCGCTTGCATTTTAACATGGCTTATAGGGTCTATATCATGTGCTGTTCGATAAATTCTCTTTAGCTCTTGAGGAACCCAAGGTATTTCCTGTATTGAACCTTTTTCAGCTATCTCCCATATCCTCTCCTCATTTAGCATTCCAAGCTTACTTAGTTCTTCAATGAATAGCTTGTTTACTTCTAAGAACCTACCAATACTTATTTGCCTAATGTAAGCTATTGCAAATAAAGGTTCAATTCCAGCCGACGTGTTAGCTATGATGCTTATGCTTCCTGTTGGAGCTATCGTAGTAACTGTAGCATTCCTGATACCGTGCTTTTTAATCTCCTCTTTCACAGCATTCCAATCTATTTTTGGCCTATCTTTAACTAGTTCTTTAGCATACTCTGAAACTTTCTCTTCATTGTATATTTTTGAATGCTCTATTTGAGGTTCGAAATTGAGTCTTCCTTCAACAAAAATACTATCTTTAAAAGCTGGAAATGCTCCTCGCTCCTTAGCTAACCTTATACTAGCTACCTTGCCGCAATAAGCTATCCACTCCATAACCTTGTCCGCTATGAAATACGCATCGTCGGAATCGTAAGGTATTCTGAGCTTTATTAGAAAATGAGCCCACCCCATAACGCCTAATCCTATTTTCCTTGTTCTTAATGTTGCTTCTCTTATTTCATTACATGGAAACTTGTTTACCGTTATCACATTGTCTAAGAATCTTACGGCTAATTCTACAACTTCTTTTAGTCCTTCCCAATCTATTTTAGGTCTACCATTAACGTGTTTAACGAATTTCTCAAGGTTTATACTACCAAGATTACATGATTCCCAGCTTAGTGCTGGTACTTCACCGCAATTATGGCTTAATATTCCTTCAGAAATGTAGCATCCGTATCCTGGAACGCTTAGATCATAAACCATGTGCTCTCCTAGTCTTTCTACTCTTTCAACAGTTGCTTCTTTAATCCATAAACCATATGTTTCAACCTTATCTCCTTCCTTTAGCTCGGACACTTTAACCCATGGTTCATGCTTTAGTTTTATCCTATGTTCTGGTGTTGCTTTTAATTCGAAACCTTCCTTGAAAATAACTCTACATACATTCTTCAGCCCTATTTTCCAAACAACTGCTTTTGTAGGTATTAGTTTTTCACCGTAAGGTACAAGAATTTCGGTTTCATAGCCCTTATCTTCACCCAGTTTACTTATTTCTCTCTCCTTCTCAACAATACCTGCGATAATACCTCTTCTTTTAGCTTCTTCAAAAAGCTTAGCTATAGGTACCCAACCATTTGCTGTAAGAATTCTGGTGTCACCTGTAACACACGGATTTGTCGACCTTATTTTACCCAATTTAGGTGTTGGATTATGTCTGTTAATTTCATCTATGAACACTAGTCCTGGGTCGCCTGTTTTCCAAGCACACATAATTATTTTATCGAATAAGTGCTTTGCTTTAACCCACTTAACCTCAACATTTTTCTCTAAGCTTTTCCTTGCAATATTTAATACTTCTTTCCCAAGAGCATTTTTTATTTCAGGGCATTTTCTAGGATTGATTAAAGGCCATTCCTTATCCTCAAGTACTGCCTCCATGAAGCTATCGTAAACCGCAACACTGATGTTGAAGTTTTTTAACACCTCTTTGGGGCCGCATTTCGACATTATGAATTCTTCGATATCGGGATGCCATATATGCATTATTCCCATATTTGCTCCTCTACGCTTACCACCCTCCTTAATTACCTCTGTTGCCATGTCGAAAATTTTCATAAAACTAATAGGTCCTGAGGAAACTCCTCCAGTAGTTTCAATAACGTCTCCTTTAGGTCTAAGCTCGGAAAAGTCTGCTCCAACACCTCCACCTGTTTTCTGAATTAACGCTGTTATTTTCAGAGCTTCAAAAATACCGTTTAAATCATCAGCTACCGGTATGACGAAGCATGCTGAAAGCTGGCCTAGAGGTGTTCCAGCATTCATTAACGTTGGAGAATTAGGTATAAACTTAAGTTCAGACATGATTTCATAGTATTTCTCAGCGTACTCCTCAACCTTGCTTTCAGAGGCACCATAGTATTTCTCTGCTTCAGCAATAGCATATGCTACTCTTTTAAACATATCGTCAGGTGTTTCAATAATTCTACCTGTTTTAGGATCTCTAAGCAAATATCTTGATTCTAGCACCTTTAAAGCATTAAACGATAGACTGAGATCTGTTTTAGAAAATTTTGCAGGCACTTTTCCAGCATCGCTATATATTCTGTGCAGCGCGTAGCATTTTGCAGCGTTAAGCCATAATGGGTTTTTAATAGCTTTCTGTATGAAAACTAACTCTACTGTATCAGAGATTTCTGATGCATGAACTTTCTCCTTAACCATTCTACTTTCTAAAATCTCTAGAACTTTGGAGACAATTTTAGGAGCTTCTTTCAAATCTATTCCAGCGCATTTGAGCACATTAATTATTGATTTTTCAAGCTTCTCTATTGAAAATGGTTCTTCAAATCCTCTTCTTTTTACGACCCTTATTCTCATACTTGATTAACCTTACAAATTTAAAATTCTAAATAAAACTCCTTTTAACTTCTTCTATTCTCTTTAAGATTCGTTTAAAGTACTCATCATCTTCAAGAGCATCATCACTTATTTCAGACAATACACTCCTATACACTTCTCTAAGCGCTGGATCAAGATCTTTAATAGCGTCCTCTATGATTTTCCTCCTACTAGTAGCCTTCTCGGGCTTAATCACTCGTCCCATGATACGTCATGTTAATATTTTTAGAAAAGAATTTATAAACGTTTAATACTTCTCAGTTAATTTAAGATTAGACGCAGAATATCATGATGAGGGGATCCCTGTCTGAAACATGATGAGCTTTCGGTCGCTCTGAGAAAAACATTTAGAGGTAGTAGTAAGTGTTTTTCGCTGATGCGCATTGTCATGCTAATTCGGTTAAAGGCTTAGGAGCGAAAGGTATTGCTGAAAAATTTAAAAAGCATGGTGGATGGTTTATTGCATTCATAGGCTTATCTCCATGGCATTATGGTCTTATACCTACTTATGAAAACTACATAAAAACGTTCCACCACATGATTAGAGAGAACGCTAAAGCAAGAAGGCATGTAAAAACTGCTTGCCTACTAGGATTCCATCCAGCGGATTTAAACAAGCTTGTAGACAGATATGGTTTAAAGGCAGAGAATGCATTTAACTTAGCTATTAGAGTACTGGACTATGTATTAAAACTGTGCAAGGAAGGAATAATCGATGGGATAGGAGAAATAGGTAGACCACACTACAAGGTAGATCCTAAATTTGTTATAGCAAACGAGCTGATAATGGAGCACGTGTTTAAGAGAATTAGTGAAGAAAGAATAGACTGCATAATCCATTTGCACTTAGAGCAAGGAGGAAGAATAACTGTAGAAAGTATTAAGAACATCATATCTAGGTATAATGTTGCCAGGAATATTATTCTCTTTCACCATTCCAAACCAGGGCTAATCGAATACGCATTGAAGGAAAAATTTCCTGCATCTTTACCTGGGATTAAAGAGCTAATTCTGTGGGGTACGAGGAAATTAAAACCTGCATATGTTTTTGAAAGTGATTTCCTAGATGACCCCAATAGACCAGGCGTTGTAGTTTATCCTTGGGTGATGGCTGATAATCAACGTGAATTATTAAATAAAGATAGTAGCTTAGAAGAATATTTCGCGAAAGTAAATATTGATAACATAGTTAGATTCTATAAAGTAGAGCCTCCATAGACCTTAAAGAATTAATGAGAAAAATAGGAATACTCGTTTTCAGAATATTTCACATTAGGGTTAGGTTGTGGAAGAGCCTAAGTGGATTCAAGTTTACCATAAAATACTAGATTTCCTTGAAAAATACGATAAAAAGAGAAGATTTAATTTTAAAGGTGATTTAGCTAAGGAGTTTGAAAAGTTAAGAGAAGAATTCAGAGATAGTTTCATAGAATATATTTTAGGTTTAGAAGTAAATGTCGCTAAAGAGTGGATAAACCGCTTATTTGAAGAAATTAAATTGTTAAAGAAAAACCTTAATATTGATGGTGTTCTGTTTTCCAAAGAACTCAGAAGTTTTCTCGAAGACCCTCATGCGCATTTGAGGAAGAAGATTTTCAATTACATGTATGATTTATTTAGACTTAAAATAGATACTGAAGAGTTTGAGCAGGTAGCTGGAGCTGCTTTAAGAACTTCTCTTAGAACAAATATGAGGTCTATTTATCAGGGATGGGTTATTGCTGCAACATTAAACCTATTAGCTGAGGAAGGAGGCTATCTTGTTTACCCTGAACATAAGTACATTTCCTTTGAAAGATCTGGTAAGCAGAAGTTGGGATGGATACCTCCAAACGTAGTAATGTATGTTGAGAGAAAAGGATTCCTTAGTTTATTCATAGAAGCTCCAAGACCTATTGGCTGGGAGGATACACAAGATCTGAAAAGAGCCTGGAGATTCTATACCGCATTAAGACCGGACATGCTAGTTTATGGCGGGAAAATTCTAAACATTGTTAGGCTTGGCCAAGATCCTCCAATAGAAAGACCTCACATGATAATAGAGTGTAAGGAGCTTGAAGACTGGTATGTTAGAGTTAGAGATATGAGAGGGCCTTTCGCTAAACCTCTAACCGCTGAAGAATGGAGGAGCAAGTGGATTCAAGGATTATGGGATGGTTTAGCTGACATTTTAGGTGTAAAAAGAGCAGAAGCTGTAGAAACAGTTAAGGAGAAGAAAACTCTTAGACTCAAGGAACCTCAAATACTTGTCCTTTATAGAAAATTCTATAACCCAGACATAATGGTTTTGGTTTCGAGAGCGAAAGTTCCCGAGGATATTGTAGAAGAACTAGAGGAAAACAGAATAGAAGTAGTTGATAACGTAGACTATAACAGGGAAAATCTTAGAGAACTCACCGAAATTCTTTTAAGGATAGCTAAACATGCTTCGGGAAAAATATCGTTAGAGGTAAGCTGGGAGACCTATGCTCAACTAGAGAAACTAAGCAAACTCTTGAAGTTAAGTAAGGAGGAGGTGTTAAGAAAGATACTCAAATATGCTTTGGAACATAAAGATGATATTTACAGGGTAAAGTAGGTAATTTTACTTCACCTTATTTATGCTTTAATCCATCTATGACTAAATTCCTTAATTACATCTGCAGTAGCAGGTAGCGTATTTACGAAGATCTCCAAGAGTGGATGCACAATGCAGCCTTCCAAGACATGGCCACTATACGTTTCACCGTTAAATTCGCCTATGACTATGTGTAAGTGTGGATAATATAGTCCATCAGGCCCCTTTACAAAATTGCCATGAAGAATACCTACTTCTAAAACGTTATTCTTCGCTTTAACGCTTACGACATGGTATTTATTAGCCCTAAAATAACCAATATTAGCCTTCTTAAGAGCGCCAAGGCCAAAAATGATCCCAAAGCTTTTATCTATAATAATTAACGCCTTTTTCAAAGACGAAATAAGCTCCTCACCAGAAACCATTTTAATGAAGAACATGTTCTCAGTTAGCTTGTATACTTTGACCATTTATTTTCACCGAATTCTATTTAATTTCTAATAATAAAAACTATTTTGAGGAAGAAATATTGAAGCAACCCTATGAGGAGATAATAAATAAGCTTAAAGAACATATGAAACTAGAGGAAACATCAATAAGAAGATACTCTAGAACACTATCTAGGATTAAAAACAGAGCATTAAAGGAAATTCTTAAGGGTATACTTATTGATAGCATTGCTCATAGAGAGCTATTAAAAGCTGTAATTAATGTTTTGAATAAAATTAGTAAAGAGGAATTTACTGTAGAGGCGGAAGTTGTTCCTATAAAAGATATTGACGCTGTTAGAATGATAGAGGCGTTAAAGAAGCACGTCAAAGCAGAGGAAGAAACTATAAAAGATATATTATCCATAGCTGAGAAGCTAGAAATATACTCTTTAAAAGAGACATTAAGAATACTATTTGAAGATGAAGTACGACACCACACCATTCTGAGCAATATTATAGAGACGTTTGAAAAACACCATAAGAGTAGAGGTTGCGCTAGGTGTTAAATAGAAAGTTCAAGGTAGTTAAGCTAGGCGAAGGCGATAATCTTCCGCAGATTATACTTTTTTCACATAATAGTCAAGTACAGAATATAGCGGTCAAACTATTACGTGAAAGGAGAATACAGCGGGACAGCATACTGTACAGTACACTTCCTACATTTCTAAGAGTATTTTGGATATTATTTTCAAAACTAATTTTTAAGACGAGAGGTAGCAGCAAGAAATTTATGCTTCCTTTAGCGGCTATTGTGTTTGATAAACAATTGTTAGAGAAAATAGGCAATTTAAATACGCCACTGGATATAATTTCAAAGCATTTTAGCTCAGAGAAGCTACATTTTATAAACATAAGTAAAGAGGTACGGCCAACTTTAAATGATGTCGTAATTTACATGTATTATTTTCTTAAAGCCTTAGAATTTAGACCAATAAAATTTGCCATAGTTGGAACCTCCGGTATCTTAGTCAATGAGGTTGTTTTATGGTTTCTTGTATCCTTCAAAATACTGCCCGTGTACTTAGCTAGCCCTATTGCCATAGAACTATCCATAATCAATAACTTCATACTTAATGACATATGGACTTTCAGAAGATATAGATCAGGAAGCTTTATTTTACGCCTTTTTAAATACCATATTGCTGTTGCTATAGGAGGTATAATAAACTACGTCATATTGCTGACTTTAACATTTTTAGGTGTCTATTTTCTTCTAGCTAATTTAGTAGGAATATTTATGGGCTATGTAGCTAATTACTTACTGAGTGAAGTGATGGTATGGAAGTAATGTAGTATCAATTTGTTTATTTTTATCACTTGAATCCAGGTTTTCTAATATTTACTACTTCCTTGTTTACTAGATTTGGAGGTATTTCCCCCTTCGCAAAGGCTATAAGGTTTTCAGCCACCATATTAGCCATTTTGATCCTTGTTTCCCACGATGCACTTCCTGTATGTGGGGTTAAAATCACATTTTTCAGCTCATATAATGGATGGTTTGGAGGTAATGGTTCTTGTTCATGGACATCTAAAGCAGCTCCGGCTATCCAACCTTCCTTAAGTGCTTTCACAAGTGCATTAGTATCTACAACAGCTCCTCTTGCAGTATTTATTAGAAACGCTGTTTTCTTCATGAGTCTGAGCTCTTTCTCACCTATCATGTGATATGTTTCCTTAGTTAATGGTACATGTAAAGACACAATATCTGCTTCTCTTAGTAGAGTATCTAATGGTACGTATTCTGCTCCAAGCTCTTTCTCTAACTCGGGTTTTCTTCTGTGATCATAGTAGAGTATCTTCATGTTAAAACCTTTAGCTCTCCTAGCAACAGCTGAGCCTATTCTCCCTAAACCTATAATGCCTAGTGTTTTACCGTGAACATCGTATCCAAGCATCATCATCGGATGCCATCCTGTACCACTACGGTACCATTCGCCTTTTCTTACATACTCATCAGATTCTAAGATTCTTCTAGAAACAGCTAATATGAGGGCCCACGTATGGTCTGCCACGGTTTCTGTTAAAACCCCTGGAGTATTAGTAACATATACACCATATTTCGTAGCACATACAACATCTATGTTGTCGTAGCCTACAGCATACTGTGCTATGATTCTTAGTCTAGGAGCATTGCTTATGAGTTTGCAATCGATTTTATCCGTTAACAAGGTAGCTAACGCATCTACCTCCCTAGCCTTACTTAAAAGAACACCTCTTGGTGGAGGAGGGTACTGAGGCCAAACTTCAACATCATAGTATTCTTTAAGTCTATCAATAGCTTTTCCTGGTAATTGCCTAGTAATGAATAATTTAGGCTTCAACATTCTCACCCTAAGTAATGAAAGAAACTAATAATACTAAATTCTATCTACGATTAAGTATTTAGCCTTCAATAAGCCCTAATCAAAAATATGCTATAGGTTAGCCATTGTTGCCCTCAATATTAAATCTTTGATTTCTTTTTTCAAGGGTTTTCTACCTATTACCATTAATACACCATTTATAGCAATACTAGGTGTAGGTATTACACCGTACTTCAGGGTAATGTTTTCGTCGAAAACTTCACGTTCAAAAATTCTTACGTTTTTAAACTTATATTCTTCAATGACTTCTCTTACTATATTCACTATTTCACTATGTTCTTTACTTCCTATTTTCTCAGATATTACTTCAATAACTATTTCATCCATTTACTATTCACCAAGAAGCTAAAGCATGTGTTTTGTTGTGTGGACGTTTCTTATAAGCACGTAGGGGGTGAATGTTGGTATTTCTACTTCCCACCACTTAATTTGATACAGTTTATTACTTAGTTCATGTACATTTTTAAATATCCTAGGAAGCTTATCGGTAATTCTAAGTTTTTTAGCCGCCTTAACTATTCTTCCATCTTTTATCAAGAATAAAGCATCACGTGTTATCGTTGAAAAGCTACCTTCAATATAGTTTTGAAGTCTAGTATACCAGTTATTAGTTACCAATATTCCATTTTTTACCTCACTTATCAACTCTTCTAAAGTATATGTGCCTGGTTTTAGTTCAAGAGACCAAGGATGGGGCGATATTAGTCCCGCGTTTGATGTGCTTTCTACACCATGTTTCGCCGCCGTCTTACTGTTATGTAGCAGTGTTTTTAACGTACCATTCTCTATTATGACATTTCTTCTAGTAGGTAATCCTTCGGCATCGAAGGAAATTGCTCCATAAGATTCAGGGTTTATCGGATCATCGGCTAATGTTATTTTCTCCGAGAATACCTTTTCGCCAATTTTTCTTCCAGTGAATATTGAGAAACCCATATCTACATTTAGTGCTGATGCCATTCTCCCAATAACGTTCAGCAAATTACCCATAACCATAGGTGAAAGTATAACATCATATACGCCCGGCTCAATACTTTCAGGTTTACTCGATTCGACAGCATATTCAGCAGCTATCCTTGTCGCTTCAGCAATATTTTCTTCCCTAAATATTCTTCCAGAAGAAGACCATTGACCGCTACCTTCACCCTTAAATACTCTAATGTAGTATTCGTAAGTACCATATTCTTCAACGAGAGATGCTCCCGTGGATGAAGCTAAACTTCTTATACCCATTGTTATTTCAAGCATTCCAGCTACTTTATCAACATCGTAGGTAAAAGCTACTGAGAGAGCATTATCAATTATTTTCTCGGGTTCTTCGAAAGCCTTTAAAATACTTCTATGAACAGTAAATGGAACGTAAGCTGGTTTAGGTTTAGGTATTGGCGTATAATATTCGGATTCTTCAATTATACTTATTTCTGAGATCATCTTTTTAGCCAATTTTACAGTTTCTTCAATACTTGATGTTTCAAAATTCACTACAGCTATTCTCTTATCTTTAGCTAAATACATAGATACTGTTACTTCATCCCAATCCTGGATAACACTTGGTTGGCTATTGGCTATTTTCGCCATTACTGTTTTAGACTTATTAATGGAGACAATGGACTCTGAATATCCTGCTTCCATAATTTCCTCTAATACTTTCTCCGTTATCTCTAATACTATGTCTTTTTCTTTAACCTTTCTTTTACTCAATATGGAGCGACCCCCAAAACTATGTTTCTTAATCTAACATTTGGCCCTCCAAACCATACAGGAACCCCTTGGTGAGGTTCTCCTTTGCCGCATGTTCCAGCATGAAATTCTAAACTTTTATCTGCAGCATCAACAGACTCGTAGAAACCTTTAGTAGTTAATTCTATTACGGGGTTTCTTACAGGTTCCTTGATTTCGCCATTCTCTATAAGATAGGCCTCTAAACCTACATATCTTTGGCTCCATCTAGCGTCGTCAATATTCCACTCCATATAGCTCTTAATGTAGATGCCCACCTTAACTTCTTCAAGTAGCTCTTCGAAACTGTAATCTCCAGGTTTAAAGTAGGTATTCGACATTCTAATTATAGGTTCCGAAGTATAATCCATAGCTCTAGCTGAACCATTACTTATGGTATTAAATACTTTAGCTGTCCATCTATTGTGTAAGTGTTCATTTATTATACCATTTTTGTAAAGATACTTAGGTCTTGCTTCAACGCATTCATCATCATACAAATAATACCCGTAGCTTCCAGGTATTGTTGGATCATCTATTACTGTTGAAACTTCAGAACCTATTCTTTTCCCCAGCATTCCCTTTTTTATGAAGCTTTCACCAGCTTGCGCCGCTTCCCTGCCGAGAATTCTATCTGCTTCACTAGGATGCCCTGCAGATTCATGCACCATTAAACCCACTATTTCGCTACCTAGAACAACATCTACTTTGCCTTTAGGTGGGGATTTGCCTTTAAGAAGTACCTTTTCTAACGTTTTAGCTTCTTCGGATGCTCTGTTAACTATGTCCCATTTATCAAGTAGTTCGAGCCCTCCTGACGCACCTAGTTCATACATTCTCTGTATAGTACCTTTTTCCGGGGTGTGAAGTGTGAAGTTGTAGAAGACATATATTCGAGGTATTGAGCTTTTCACAATGGATCCTTCACTGGTAACGATAACTTTTTCTTCGACATCATCAGAATATTCAATAACTAAACTTCGCAGTTTCGATTGTACCAGGCTTGTTCTCAAACTATTGTACACTTCCTTGTAAAAACCTATCTTCTCACCTATTGAAACATTATTAAAATCCTTAACAGGTTTTACCTCATAACTATACGTTACGTTTTTTGCATCAGCGAAGCTTATGGGTTCAGCGTACATGTAGGAAAACGCTTTAGCCCTAGAAACCGCTTTCTTCAATGCTCTTTCTAAACTATCCTTCGAAACATTATTTGTTGACGCAAAACCTAAAGATCCCTTCACCAGAACCCTAATGGCAACTCCTTCACTGAATACTTTGCCAACACTAATAGTTCTATTCATCCTGGTGACAGCATAGGATCCTCTGTGTTTATGATACCTAGCTTCAACATAGTTTGCTCCGAGCCCAACGCCCTTAGTTACGATGTGTTCTAGAATAGTTTCATCTATCATAGGTTCGCCCTTTAAACCTCTACTTACCATAAGTGTTTCGATTTTCAAAAACTTTTCCAAAACAAAAATATTTAGTGTATTGTATATTTTTTACCTTTAATTATGATGTGTTTTACATCGTATGGTTCACTGTACATGACTATATTTTGTACGATATTTTTCTTGGATAAGGGAATAAACTTGGTATTTTCTATGTTTATCAATGTTAAGTTTACTTTAAGCCCTTCAGCTATTTTCCAATTTTTAATATTAAGTACCGCTGCGTTGCCTAGCGTCATAATATCGAAAACGTGTTGCACTGTTACCTTAAAGCTCCAATAACTACTTCTAACATAGTATAGTAGTGTCTTTGCCTCCTGAAGAAGAAAACCATTATTACATGTTAGCGAGCAAGAGCCTATACCTAATGTAGTGTTTTCCTTCATAAACTCTATTATTGGTGGCAAGCCCCCTAGAGCATAGTACATACTACATGAGGGTATTAGTACAACTTTGCATCCAGCGTTACTTATAGCTTTAAGCTCCCAGTTTGTAATCCACTCTAAACCAACTAGGATAACGTTCTCTCTTAATGCGCCTATGTAGTCTAAGTATTCTACAGGGAACTTGCCATACACTTTCTTAAACTCGAAAACTTCATCTCTGGTATTTGAAACATGTATTGAGACATTAATGTTTTCTTTGTATGCTTCATCAACTACCTCTTTGAATATCTCGGGTTTTACATCTGAAAGGGAACTTACATGAATTGTTTTCCCTGAAACCTTTACTGGCATACTAAATACGAAAGGACCGCCCACAATGTCTACAAAAGTATTTGCCTGTTTAATGAATTCTTCGTAGCTTATCTCAGTAGGCGCTATTAAAGTTGTTCCTGTTGATGAAATTATGTTTAAACTCTTTCTCCACGATTCTTCAAGTATACTTGGATACTCTACTAGGTTATGTGCTTTATACCATAAATCCTCCCAACTGGTAACGTCCATACCTCTCATGGAAACTGTGAATAAATGTATATGAGGATTTATAATGCCTGGGATAACTGCGTATTTCGAACAATCCATAATTTCTTCCGATGATTCTCTAGTTACTTCTGCTCCTATCTCCTCTATAATATGCTTTTCTTCGTTTATTTTCAAATCAACATTTTCTAATATCCTTCTTTCCTCGTCTTGCGTTATAATGAACCTGCATTTCTTTAGTATCATTTCTCTATCAACTCAACTTTCTCAATAATGTACCTTGTGTTAAACTCTGAAATCCTTAAAATCCTACCCTCTACCTTTAATTTTTTCTTAAAAAATGGAGCATCAATAACTAGGGTTTCTGCCTCACCACCTTCAAAAGCAGGGTTAAACCTGTATTTTCTAGCATATTTAATTATTTCTTCTACATCATCTAACGTTATTTCCTTACCTAAAAACTTCATAGGTAATCCAAAGGCATTAATTTCAGTTACTATGAATTTTACACCATGCTTAACAACGTCTCTCATATAATCTTCCTGATTTTTCCTCCATAATGGAGTGTATGCTTCCAAATCATATTTACTGACTATTCTCATAATGTTCATTCTCTGATAATCAGATAAAAGTGCGCCAGCAACTATGCCCTCAATATCGTACTTTTCTATTGCCTCCTTTATTGCTCTTTCAAGATCCTTAATCTCTTCGCCTTTTACCCCACTCGTAATTTTAAATATTTGAGGTAAGCCTAAAGCCTTAGCTTGAAGCTTAGTTATTTCTACTGATGGATAGTGAAACATCCACGAATCTTCTCTTAAAGGCTTTAAAGTTATCAAACATACTATTTCTAAGCCTTTTAACATAGCTAAGTGTAAAGCATAAGTGCTGTCTTTACCTCCAGAGAATAATGCTGCAAACCTCATGTTTCAATAACCTCTACATCATCTAAACTTCTTAATCCACTTACCAAACATGTTCTAACAATTCCGGGAGTTACAGGTACTTTGGGTATTAGAACTATGACATCTAACTCCTTTTTGCCTTCAAGTTTTGCCTTCAAAGACCTAATATGTCCATCGAGAATATAGTATTTACCTTCATGTTCCAAACAGACTATAGGGGCTATTTTCTCGTGTTCTACAATGTATTCTTTATCTAGCTTATATTTCTCAACATATTTTTGTGTTGGAACGAGGGAGTCAATATTTACTTTTATCCTTTTAAGCTTTATTTCTCCACCGTATAATTTCCTATAGTATTCAATTAGTTTGATAAGTGCTTTCCATGGCGCAAATTCTTCAGTTAGTTCTTCACCTGTCTCTATTGTTTTTAACTCGCTTATGCTGTATGAGTTCTTAGGTGAATAGTTGTTGAATAATATTCTATAAGCATTTATTCCTTCAAGGTCTAGTAGGTATTTCGCATATGCTCTATGGTGGCCATCAATTATGTAGTCTGCTTCCTTGGTTCTAATGGTTATTATGGGTATGTTGTAATTCTCATAAATAGTTTTCTTAAGTACTATAGCTAACTTCTCTAGTTCAAGAAGATTTTCTGTAGCTCTTAACCTCTTAAATTTTACAAAACCTGAGGCATAATCTAACTTAATATTGTATATTCTCTCAAAGCTAGCAATTATACTTCCCAGTCTCGATATAACTTCTCTAAGTGATGACACAACCTCTATCAATTAAGATCATCTTTACTCTGTTCAGTACCTCTAAGATAGAATGTTCAGCTACTACTTGAAAACGTTGTCTATGCTAATGCTCTTGTCTTTAACTTTTCAATTAGGTTACCAAGTTTTAACGCTATTTCAGTATAGGCTAATTCTGCTACCTTACCGGACTCTATTAGGCTGTTTATTCTTGGTTCTATTGGGAGTTCAACATATTCCCCTATGTTGAATTCCCTCGTAAGACTTACCAGGTTAGCATTGCCAAAAACTTTTACCACTTCTCCTCCTATTCTTAAGTAAGCCATGTTATTCACTAGAGCAATTATTGGTACCTCTAAATCTTTGAGAAGATTTAGTGTTCTTAAGGTAACAGAGAAGGTAAGTGCTGAAGGTGTCGAGACAACTAATGCACCTTTCTTACTTTTAACGTATCTCACCGCAGTTAACACTTCATCACTTGTTCCCGGAGGCATATCCACAACTAGGAAATCTAGATTACCCCAGTTTGTTATAGCCAAAACTTCTTTAATAGCCTCGGTTTTCGAGCTACCCCTTAACGGTAAAGGTTTATCTCCGGTAAAGAAGGCTAATGACATAATCTTTACTCCATAAGCCTCCGGTGGTACAAGACCATGTTTACTTTCCTCAGGCTCCATATTTTCTAATGAAAAAATGCGCGGTATAACTGGCCCATGTAGATCAAGGTCTAGTAACCCGACTTTAAACTTCTCCTTGGCTAATAGGAGGGAAATTATTGACGATATTACGCTCTTACCTACACCTCCTTTACCGCTTAAAACGAGAACACTATACTTTATTCCTTTAAACCTCTTATCTATAGCTGCTTCTCTCGGGTCAAGGGCTCTCTCCATTACTTAATAACCTCTACTGAAACTATGTTAACGCCTCTTCCCGAAGAAATTTCAAAATCTGGACTACCGCATTTAGGACAGCGCAGGAACACGTTAACAAGGTCTGGAACGTAGTGAACAGGGTTATCACATTCTTCAACGTCTTCCCCGCAAAACATTCTCAGCAAATTCTTCTTCACACTACTGAAACTCCATGAAAAACCACAGCTTGAGCATTTAAACATTGCTTCCTCTACTTGGAAAACTATTTCAGCACCTTCCATTATCGTACCCTCAGATAGCTCCTTAATAGCGTCTCTTAAAATTTCAAGATTTAACTGAGAAAGCTCACCAACACTAATAACAACTTTAGTAACCTTCTTAGCACCCTCCTTCAAGGAAAAACTAACAACGGTACTAACTATACCCTCAGCAATAGCCCACTCATGCATAGCCCAATACCGTAAAGCAATGCTGAAGAATAATTCGAAAAATACCCTAATTAGCTTTTACCTTAAATAAAATAATATAGTCCCGGTTGAAAATGATGAAGAAAGAACTAACCTTCGGCCTTAATAACGAAAAATTCTACGCAAAAATAGGGAGAAAGAAGGTAGCAATACTAAAATACAGAATAGAAAACGACGCAATACATCTAATCCTAACATATACTCTACGCAAATTCAGAGGAAAAGGAATAGCGTCTAAGCTAGTAAAATACGCAATAAGCTACGCCATAGAAAAGAAAATACGCGTACTCAAAGTTTCATGTAGCTACGTAAAATACTGGCTAGAAAAACATCCAGAATACATAGAGAGGTTTCACAAAATAATATACAAACAATAGTACACCTTACTTGCATAAAGTTTTAAATAGTTCATAGAAATACCACTATGTGGGAGTGGGTATGGGTGTGGGAAAAGCTAAAATAGATAGTAGATGGAGAATAACATTACCAGTATCGGCACGTGGAAATTTAAGACCAGGAGACGAGGTTATTGTGGAAGAACAAGGTAATGTAATTATTATTAGGAAAGCTATTAATGTGTTAGAAGAGTTCAGGAAAAATAAGCTTTACATAGAGAATGAGAATTTAGTAAAAGCCGATGCTAGCATTGCAAAACACATCTATGGGGCTATAAAAGAATGAGAATAGTTGATGCTGACATACTCTCCTATGCACTACTTGAAAACCATATAGCAACAAAATATACAAGACCATTCATCGAACGTGCATTGAAAGGAGAGCTAAAGGTTTACGTAACAGCCACTACCCTACTCGAAACATATAATATCCTATACTGGTACTACCAAATAAGGCCGAGAGAAGCAGTAGCTAGGAAAATACTATGTGTTGCTGAAGGTTTAACCTTAATCCCATGTTCAAAACGAGGTTTCTACATGGCTATAGAGGAAAATGTACCACTAGGAGATGCATTGCTCGTATCAACAGCTATAGACAACAATATTCCAATAATAGTTTCAAACGATAAACACGTAGAAAAACTGGCGGAAAAATATGGATTAATACTAGAAAACCCTATACCTAAGGAAATAAGAAAACAAATGCACGAATGATTAGGAAAGAACATTAAACGTTATAGGAAGCAGAAATTAATAAGTTGAAGTTTTCAATGCCAAGTTAATTATGGAGTATTCATGGAAAATCTAAATAATTAACGCTTAATTATGTAGAGAATAAGCTAAAAATTCATAAGTTTAAACATATATGGGCGGCGCTTAACTTGGGTCATGTTAAGGTTAAAGTTAAAATTAGCAATGTTAGCAGAGCTAAAGTTGTTGAAGTCGATGCAGTTGTCGATGCAGGTGCTACATTAACTGTTATTCCTCGCAGAATAGCAGACATGCTCAACCTCAGGTCAACAGGTAAAACAGTTGTTGAAACTACTGGCGGTAGGATTGAACTTGAGCGTTCTAGGGCGTGGATAGAACTTGAAGGGAAAGAAGAAATAGTTCCGGTGCTTGTTTCCGATATTATTGATAAAGTTCTTATTGGTGTAACAACACTTGAAGTACTAGGTTTACAAGTAGATCCAATTACGGGTAAGTTAAAGGAATGGACCATACTCCTATATTAATCCACAATTTAAATAAAAACCATTGTAGAATATTTTCCGTAATAGTTTCAACAATTTAATATTTATATCAAAATACAGGTGATAAGAGTTCACGGTTAATAGGTTCTTATAGAAAAGTAGAAGTTTTAGTCTATAACCACTCAGGCATTATTATCACCAATTTTTCCTTCATTAAAGACAATACCACTAGCTTCTACTCTATCATGACACGTAAAAATCTTCCAGACTAAAAACCCAACAAATACATAAAATAAAATACTAACTATAAAAATTAAACACGTAAAGGAAGCTACAAGACAATATATACCATATAGTCATGAGCATTACAGCTTAAGAATAAGCATCATTAAAACATTAACCTTTTTACAAAACCCTAAAATGCTTTACAAATGCTACAAGAATACTATTAGTGACCAGCGACATATACACCATAATGTATTCAAGGGAACTAGAAATACAGATTATAGACCTAAAACTGTTTAAACTTAAGAACCCTATAGCATCAACTAACTTATCCATAGCCTTTTTATTGCAGGTATTTTATCGAACTCCCTGTCTTCGCTAACTACCAAGTTAATATTATTATTGACCATTGCCCCTAAATGCAGAGCATCTGAAGGTTTAAGACCGTACTCTACTAGTATTTTTTCGGCATTATCGTATTCTTCTTCTCCTAAACCAAGTATGTACACGTATGGGAGTATACTAGATCGTATAAATTCTATTGAAACATTATATGGTATCCCATACTTTTTCTTAGAAATGTAGATCAGTTCATCAAGTACAAGAACGTCCGTGTAAGGCTTATACTTGGTTAAAATATCTATGTAGAAGTTCTCATATAAAATTCTATCTTTGCTGTTAGCTAGTGTGTTAAGATATATGAGGAGCGGGGAATCTATAAACACCTTCATCGCTCAAACTCCTCTTCAAGATAGACTTGAGCTAGCTCGCCAGGTTTAGGCTCCATTCTACTAGGAATGTTCTTTAAAATCTCGACATGCCTCCTTAACGAATTCCTAAGCTTCTCAACATCAACCCTCCTCTTAGCAGGCCTAAGTATGATGCCATCTCTAACTTCAACAATAACTTCATCGCCTTCATCAATACCAACGGCTTCACGAATAGCCTTAGGCAAAATAATATAGCCTTTTCTTCCAACTTTCAACCTAAGAGTCAAACCAGGTTCACCTATAGTAAAACTAGGGACAACCTACTATTAAATTTTCCAGCACCAACTCTGCTCAGTTATGACGTAATTCTATTACAGCTATGTATAAATATCATCAAATCACTAAAGAATTTCACCAAGTAACCAACATTTACCAACACCAACTTTTAAAACTAACCTATGCAGCAAATCCCTGTATTAAATAAGATTTTCAAATGAGAAGTTAAATTCTTGTTTTT
The DNA here is from genome assembly GCA_964496035.1 of uncultured Desulfurococcales archaeon. Lineage (GTDB taxonomy): Archaea > Thermoproteota > Thermoprotei_A > EX4484-217-1 > EX4484-217-1 > EX4484-217-1. Next base: position 4,928 of record CAZBXI010000009.1, on the reverse strand, counting down.
AAAAAATAAATATTTACCTAACCTTTGAAAAGCAAGTGATAAAAATGAAGTCCAAATATGCTATTTTAGAAGCACTATTTATCACGATACTTATCACTACAACAGCCTTAATATCCGCTGGCGTAGCATATAAGTGGAAATACGGGGAAAGCTATACAGTAGTGTTGACAGCTGAAGTAGAGGCGTACAGAACGGATAAGGCAGATGAGGTATCTTGGGAAGCAGGAATCCATGATCGGCCTGAGATTGAGGGAGTAGAATGCGTATGTATGTATCGGGGTTTCTATATAATAGTTAATGGAACTAATGCTGCAGATTCGTACGAACATGGTTGGTTGCCAGCACCTGATGGCTTCAACTATGACTGTGATGGACATATCCACCGCGAAGCAGATTATCCCTATGCTAAAGGTTATGTAAAAAAAGCAGTTACATATATGATAGGGAAAACTAAAAACTATGGTTATGAAGGAGACCTTACAGTATCAACTAGCCCATAAGCTTCTAGGAGGCTATGTTCTAATGAACACAAGGATTTTTTTATTACTCATATTACTAATCACCATCTTCTACTTAGTAACATGTATACCTCTCATTAATTGTAATAACCATACTTTTTACTGGGTTAGACCCGGAGTTTATGCTATTTATTGTTCTGACCCGAGAGCAAGTGTAATTCTTCTTAAAGATGTTAAAATATCTGATGAAATAGTTTATGTTATAAAACGTATTTACCTTGCCAAGATGTGTTTTAGCTGGACAATATTAGATGTCCGCGATAACTTAGCTTATGTGAATTTCACTATTATCCTTGATGATATTTTGAAGAAAGGTATTGAGGAATGGATTCCATATGCTTTAGGGGAAGAGCCTGCACCTTCATACATGTACCCCCCTATTCCAAGTTTAGGACCTACAAGTAGCGTCAGAGGCAATATGACCACAATTTATTATAATTTAACCAAGCTTACTCTAAGCAAAAACATTACCATTGACTTAAATAACATGAAAGCATACTACGACGGGGAACCTGTCGGCTTATTCTTCTTCATTCTTCCTCCGGAAATTCTTACTGAAAATAAGCCTCTAATAGTATTCTCTGTTACCACTGATTTTAAAAAATGGAATATAGAGTATAGAGTTAACGAGAAAGATATTGATAGATATACTTACAATGCTATTGCTGATTTGAAACCCTTGCAAGAACTAAGCGAAAACGCCTCATTTAGAGTAAACTCTATTATTTTAAGTGGTCCTAGGCTTCTAAGAACAGAGACGAGAGCAGCTAATCTCTCTAAAGAACATTGGATGTACTTTGAGGAAAATAGGACTCTCATTAGCTACATATATGATCCTAAAATCCCTAAAATGTATTACGATACTTTATCAGGTATTTTAGTGGCTATAGCCTTAGAAGAGGTAACACCGGGCTATGAACCTGTAGGGACCTATTCTGAACACTTCCAATCTAACCTGCTATACGGCCTATTTAACGTAACTTATGTTGCCATTTCAGGCGAAGTTGAGTCTCCTGAATATATTGTCGATGGTTTTTATAGGTTAGAAATTAAGCTTGTAGATACTAATATTCCTTTGGAGAAGCCTGTGTTTGGTAAGGTGGAGGGTTATGGTGAGGAGTATTCTTTGTTTAAGGTTTTGCTGTTTTCCTTGGCTTTTGTTTTAACGTTGGTTATTATTTTGTTTAGGAGGTTTAGGTAGGTGCGTTTGTTTGCCTATTTCTCGGTGTTTCTTATTGTTTTCCTATGTATGTTTTTGGCTGGTGTTGTTTTTGTTAGTTTAGTTTATGGTCAGCGTTCTTATCGTTTACAGACTGTTCTCCACGATAGTGTTGGGAGAGAGTTCTGTTTTTCTCGTTGAGGATAGTGTTGTTAATGTTGATTTAAGTGTTGAGGGTGTTTCAGAGTCTCCTTACAGTATTAATATTACTTTCATATATCTTGCAACTGGCGGGAGATGGAGTTGGAGTGATGTTAGTTATGCTTCTAAACCTTTAACACCTAAGTTTATTGTTCCTAAAACTGGAATTTACGAGTATATTATTGAAGTTAAAGATGAAGGCGGTGCACCGCTACTCTATACTGCTACGTTAACTGTTGATGAGGTAGGTAATTATTACTTTGTTTTCTTAAGGCATGTACTAGATTATTTACTGGTATTAAGCACTATAGCTTTGGTATTTGCTTTCTTAAATGCTATTAGTAGGCATGTTAATGTGAAGTCTAGCTTCGTTAGAGTTGTTTGTTGGGAATTAGGTGGTTTGTGGAGATTCTATTTGGCAATACTTATTTTAGGGGTTTTTGTTTTCGCATGTGTTTACGCTGGCTCCTATATTCGTCCACTAATTCTCCCATTGATTTTGCATTTTAAGGACTGGGTTCCTTTGGTTGTTGACGGTGTTTCCCACTCAATAATTGCTCCTCCGGAAGAGTATTGGATAATATACTACATTTATGTTGCTGTTGTTTTTGCCTCTCTATTTAACTACGAGGTTGAGTCTGGTCTTTATAAAGGCTATTTATTGTTTGGTTTGGGTAAGTTTAAGCTTTTTATGTCTAAGTTTCTTACAGGTTTTCTGCTTTCAATTTCCCCTTTAATTATGGTTCGTACTGTTTTGTCTTCAATGTACTATTGTGAGTTCCTGTTTTCGAACCTTAATGTGTGGATGCATGTTTTGCTTAGAAGTTTAATGGTTGATTTAATGTACTGTATTGCTATGTTATCGCTTATACTTTTAGCTATACTCCTCCCCCTAAGAGCACCGTATACTGTCTTAGCAGCTATACTTCTACCATACATGCTTCAAAACATTCCCATGTTTTCCAGGGAAAGTAGTTTGCAAATGTTGTTTACAATAATATTTAACATGTCGTATATGCCGAATGTACTAAGCCATTTTCTACCTTACATTCCCATTTTCATCTTGGCTTTCGCGTTAATGGTGTTTAGGTTTGTGCTTAGAGATTACCCGTGAGGGAGGATAGGTAGTGGATGTGGTGGTTAAGGCTGTTAATGTTAGTAAGAAGTTTATGTTTGTTACTGTTTTACGTGAAATCACCTTTACTGTTGGTGAAGGAGAACATACTTTAATTCTCGGGCCTAATGGTTCAGGTAAAACTACTTTAATAAAAATAGTGGCTGGTCTTGTTAAGCCATCTAGCGGCTTAATTGAAGTGCTAGGTCAGCCTCCATGGAAAATTAGGGGTAGAAGCAGGCTTGTAAATGCTGTTCTAGATGAAAACACTCTCCCATGGTGGTGTAGGGGCATAGATTTCCTAGGCTATGTTGCAGATATTAAGGGTGTTCCGTTTAATGAGGTTTTAGAGCTAGCTAGGGAATTTGGTGTTACTGGTTTTTGGGAGAAAAGAGTGTTTACCTACTCTTCAGGTATGAAGCGTAAAATAATGCTTCTCTCAGCTTTAATAGGGAAGCCTAAAGTAATGCTTCTCGATGAACCATTTACATCTCTTGATGAGAAGAGCCGATTAAAACTACTAAGCATTCTACAGGAGAAATCTAGGGAAACAACGATTATTATGTCAACCCATATTTACCTACGCGGCTTAGAAGACTTATTTAAGAAGTCTATGATACTTGATCAAGGTACAATAAGAGCTTACGGTGATGTAGGCGATGTTATTGGTCAGTACTTTAAATTCCGCTGACTATAAAGCATTATCACTAATGTTCCCTATATGATGCGGACTACGGTAATGTTTTATTACTTTAGACGTTATTTGTACATGAGGTAGTGTGGTTTTGGTTTCACGTGCCAGGGATTGGCTTAGGCAAGCTTTAAGGGATTTAGAGCACGCTAGAAGGTCTATGGAGTTCGGGGATTTTGAATGGGCTTGTTTTGCTGCGCAACAGGCTGCTGAAAAAGCCGTTAAAGCCCTTTATCAGAAGTTAGGAATAGAGGTTTGGAGCCATTCTGTTTCAAGAATGCTTGCACACCTACCCAACAACTACAAGCCTTCTGAAGAGTTAATAGATAAAGCTAAAGAACTCGATAGACACTATGTTCCTACAAGATATCCTAACTTTCATCCCGAAGGTGCTCCTTTAGATTACTATACGAAAGAAGACGCTAGGAGGGCAGTAAAATATGCGGAGGAAATTATTGAATACTGTAGAAGTAAAATTGTTTAAACTAGACTACGATGAGGTCATGGAGAAGCTTAGAGAATACGGTGGAAAAGCTGTTGCTAAAGGCGCTAAAACCGTAGTGCTAATAGGTTCTCTTGCCCGAGGAGACTACACTGCGTTTTCAGATGCAGACATACTTATAATAGCAGATAACGTACCTGAGAGGCTAATAGATAGGTTGAAAGAGTTCATAGACCCTACGTTACCGATAGACTTAGATGTAAGAGTATATACTTCAAAAGAGTTCCTGGAAATGGCTGAAAAAGGAATGAGAATAGTTAAGGAAGTAGCAAGGTATGGTATAGTTATTGCGGGAGATCCTACGATTATAGATAGGGCGAGAAACATTACAAAACAGGGAAGCGAAGAGAATTAAGATTTGTCTACAGCTGTTTTTCCTCCACCATAGGTTTTACTTCGACATTCAGCTTACTAGCAGACTCGTATGCTTTAGGGTCTATGAAACCCCCTATAACTACTGCTTTGGCTTTTACGCCCTTAACCTTCTCATATAAATCTCTTATTCTAGCAAGCTCAGCTACGTCTCCTCTTGAAACCCTTGACTTAACCTCTACTAGAATATGGGTTTTATCGTGAACCGCTACATCAACTTCAATAACTGAGGGATAGCCGTAAACAACTCCTTCCTCATCCCTGTAAACCCATTTTTCAACTTTAGCTACTCTAAGTACTTCCTGGACCACATACTTCATTGCCTCCCTAAAACCTGCTTCAGAAATCATTCCAAACCTATGGCTAATAGC
>CAZBXI010000008.1:0-42403 GCA_964496035.1 uncultured Desulfurococcales archaeon | reverse complement strand
CTAAGTACTGCCATATGGTTACGAATATTAGTGCGTAAAGTGCTGTTGAAGGATCAGATATCCATGGTTTTGTTAGGAAGCTTAAATTGAAGATTTTAAGTAAAGTGTTTATTGCTCCTTCGCTAGCGTACATCCAAACCCATAAGGTTCCAGCTACAGTCATAGATATTGCTGTTGGAAGTAAGAATATCGTTCTAAATATTAGCTCTTTACCTGTTGAAACCATTATGTAAGCAATTAGTAACCCTAGAAAAGACGTAGGTATCATAAACAAAGCTATCCATATAATATTGTTTCTTAATGCTGCATAAAATCTGGGATTAGAAAACAATTCAACATAGTTTCTTAAGCCTACGAAGTTTAAAGATATTTTATAACTTCTCCAATCACTCATAGAAACGTATATTGAGGTAGCTATCATTACGTAAAGTATTGCTGTAATTAGAAGTATTGGCGCTAAAAATATTAGTTTCTCTTTAAAATTAGAAGCAATCATTACTTAAACACCCTGCTTCTATGTGGAGGAAAGGGAAAAAGAGGAATTTATCTTTTAGTGATGAAGTAGTCTATTGTGTATCCTTTCCAGAAATCTGGTAGCCCTGTTCTATCTATTGCTTGCATTATTTGCGTTGTAGATGCGTCAACTAATGTGTCTATGTCTGCTCCTGTTGCAGCACTTGTAACTAGGCTTGTAACTATGTTGTGCATTTCCGTTACAAAAGCTTCTTTGCTTATACCTCCATGAACAGCGCTAGGTACTAGTGTTGATTTCTTAAAGTCATCGGCTGTTTCAGGTCTGTAGGGGTCTGGATATGCTGGTGCAACGTCTACACGTGCAGGTATAGAGCCTTTAATTAGGTTGAACTTTTCTTGTCCTTCACTGGAGCCTACTGCTTTAAGCCATGCTGTTACAGCATCTGGGTGTGGTGCGTTCTTTGGCATGTTGAAGGAGTCTGATAGCAGTATGAACACTGCTTTGGGGAATGGTGCAGCAGACCATTCTTCACCATATTTTGCTTCGACAGACATGAAGTATCCTGCAACCCAGTCTCCGTGAACATACATAGCTGCTTTTCCTTGATACACTAGTGCTGCTGCCTGATCCCATGTTAACTCTGGGTGGTTAGCGTTGAACAAGCCTTCCTTAGCCATTATAGCTAATGCTTTAAGAACATCTTTTACAGCAGCCCATACGGGGTCTGCTGGGTTCTTGTAGTCGAACATTCCTGTCCAGAATTTAGCATATACTTCGGGCCCGCCACGTAGAACTAAAAGTACCTCGAACAGATGTGTTAGAGGCCACTTGTTTCTAGAGGCTATTGCTATAGGTGCTACATCTGGTTTGTTTTCTTTAATATAGCGGGCTACTTCAATGAATGTGTCTAAATCCCATGTTCTAGGATCTCCAAACTTATCTATAATACCTAGTTCATCGAATATTTTAGGATTATACCATAGTACGTTAGATCTATGAACGTTTATTGGGACAGCATAGTAGTGTCCTTCAAACTTACACATAGCCTGTAATGTTTCGGGTATAACGTCTTCTAAACCGAGTTCCTCCCATACTGAATCGACAATGTCTAAGTATCCTGCATCAACATATTCTTTAAGCTCACCGCCAGCATGTACTTGGAATGTATCAGGTGGTGTTCCTGAAGCAAGTAGGCCCCATATAACAGCTTTCATTACAGCTCCTGCGCCGCCGGCAACAGGGTTTTCAACTATTTCTATTTCAGGATTGGCTTTCTTAAACACGTCAAAAACGGCATCAATAGCTTCCTTTTCACCTCCAGCTGTCCACCAGTGGTAAATAATTAGCTGAGGTTTAGGCGGTGGCGTTGTTGGAGCAGCTGGAGCTACAGCAGCTCCAGCATAGTAACCTGCAATAGCTGCTATAACTATTAAGACTAAGGCTATTATAATTATTGTAGAAGTTTTAACAGCTGCTTTCCTGAGTGACATATTTTTACACCAGGAGAAGCCGCACTTAACTTCATGTAAAACTATTTCTGCTGAGCTATTAAGCTTTCGCTCGGTTCCGCATATTCCGCTACTGTGAGTTTCTTTGCATTCTACTACCGTCTTTATCCAATTCTTCTGCTAAAGTGTAATCTAATTCAAATACTAAATAGTAAATGTTCAACATGTAAAGATTCTGTTTTAACCCCCTGATAGTATATGCTTCTGTAAGGTCTGTAAGGATAGTTTCTATAGCGAAAATAATGTTAATGAGTCATGATTTCTCGGTTACAATTAGGTTCATCAATAGAATTCTATTGCTACGATACCGTACTTTCAATAATAACCCTGTGCTTTGATTCATTTTCTGAAATATTCTTCGACTATCTCATTATGTTTTTGAACATTTCCTCTATTTTGTTGCTGTCTAGTTTTTCATATCTTTCTGTTGTTCCTACGTCGTACCATTTTCCTTTATACTGATATGCGTATACCGGGTGTTTTCCCTTGATTAGTTCCGGTATTAAATCTCCCATAATGTCTAATTCCCTTTTTTTCTCGCTTAACTTCTCCAGTACTTTCAGCGTGTTTGTTTCTAGGGCTAGGATTCCTATGGTTGCTTTAATGTTTAGCCATGGTTTCTCCTTCACTCCTACTACTTTGTTTCCCTTTGTTTCAACTACTCCTACTGGGATTTGGTATTTTGCTGCTACTGCTAGGGTTGCTGCTGAGTTCCATTCCCAGTGTTTGTTTAGCATTTCTGTTAGGTTTATGTTTGAAAGAATATCGCCATAGTATATGAGCAATGTTTTCACATTATCAAAAGCTCCTTTAAGGTATGCGTTTAGAAGTGCTCCTCCTGTTCCCTTGTATTTTGGGCTGTCTACTATGTAGCTTATTTTTACTCCGAATCTTTCTCCGTTTTCAAAGTAGTTTACTATTTGTTCGTGCTTGTAACCTACTAGGAGAACTAGATCTTCTATTCCATGGTATTTTAGAAGTTTAACTATGTATTCTAGGAGTGGTTTCTGCTTCCTACCTACCGGGATCATTGTTTTCTGGAAATAGTATGTTAGAGGTCTTAGCCGTTTTCCTTCACCCCCGCAGAGAATTACCCCTTTAACTTTCATCATTGCTCATCATTCTCTAAAACTGCTTGGGGGTGTATTTTACCTATGATAAGCTTAGCCTAATATTTATTCTTATAGGTTATTATTCTCTTTTAAGCTCCATAATTCTCCTATTTAACCTGTATTCCATTCTTTTAAGGTATAGGGCTAGGATTGCTACTAGTAGTGATTGGAACCCCGCTAAGGTGAGCATTATTGCTACTAAGCCTTTAACGTAGTATTTGATTCCTGTGAAGAAGTAGTGGTATGCTACCCAAGTTCCAAGAGTTAGGCCTGGTATTAGTAGTAGTGCTCCTGCCGCGAAAATCGTGAATACTGGGTTATATCTCCAAGCTAATCTTATCATGTCTTTTGCTATTAGGAATCCATGTTTTATTCTTAGTTTCTTCTTCCCTATTCTCTTCCTGTACTCTATTGGTATTTCCGCTATTTTCATTGTTGTTGATGCTATATGTGCTGCTATTTCCGTTTCAATACTGAATCCTTTCGTTTCAAATAGTGCGTCTGATAATCTGTCTTTTCTTACTATGTACATTCCGGATAGAACATCTGATAGTTTTGCTCCGAAAAGGAGGTTGAATAGTAGTGTTAGCATGCGGTTTCCTATTCTGAAAATGAGTTCTTGGGTTTTTCTAGACCATTTCCTAGCTCCTATAACTTCATCATAGCCTTCCTTTATTTTCTCATAGAGTTCTTTAACATGTCTTGCAGGGTATGTGTAGTCTCCATCCATTACTAGAATGTATGATGATTTTACATGTTTTAGTGCTGTTTTTATTGCTAATGCTTTCCCTTTTCCCTCCTGGAAAATAACTTTTGCACCTTTCTCTTCAGCTATTTTAGGTGTTTCATCTGTTGAGTGCCCGTCAACTACTATAATGTTTTCTATTCCATGTTGTTTTAGTTCATCAATGACCTTTCCTATTGCTTCTGCCTCGTTTAGTGTTGGTATTACTACTGTTACTTCGGAGTTAATATCTTTAGACATCACTCATCAGCGTACTTCACTACCTATGCTACCTATGTTAATGTTTATTGTTACAACTATTTCTCGCTTATTATTTTTAAGTAAAGTTTCCCTATAGTGTTTCCCTTTCTGGGAAAAATTTACATTTCTATACTAGAACACTAGGTTTTGAGGGTTAAAGTTTATGGTCAAAGTTTTGGTCACTGGTGGTGCTGGTTTTATTGGACATAATTTAGCGTTATATCTTGCTGATAGGGGTTTTGATGTTGTTGTTTACGATAGTTTGGAGAGAGCTTCGAGTTTAGGTGTTTCTAGGCTTAGGGAGAAAGGTATTCCAGTGATTGTGGGTGATGTTAGGGATGAGGTTAAGTTGAAAAGTTCTCTTAGAGGGGTTGATGTTGTTGTTCATGCTGCAGCATATGTTGATGTTGAAGAATCTGTTAGGAAACCTTTAATGTACTTTGATAACAATGTTTTAGGTACAGTTTCTACTGCTAAATGCTCTTTGGATTCTAATGTTGATTTTCTCGTGTATTTGAGTTCTGCTGCTGTTTACGGTAATCCGAAATACCTTCCTATTGATGAGAATCATCCTACTGAGCCTATTTCACCTTATGGTTTAAGTAAGCTTATGAGCGAGTATGTTTTGCGTTTTTACGGTAGAGTTTATGGTTTAAGGTATGCTATTTTAAGGATCTTTAATGTTTACGGTCCTGGTCAGACAAGCTCCTATGCTGGTGTTGTTTCTAAGTTTATTGAAAGGATTAAGGAAGGTTTACCTCCTATAATCTATGGTGATGGCTCTCAGACGAGAGATTTTATCTACGTTGATGATGTTTCTGAAGCTATAAGACTTGCTATTGAGAAGAAGGTTTGTGATGTTTTCAATATCGCTTCGGGCAGGGAGGTTAGTATTGATGAGCTTGCTGAAATAATATTGAGGATATCAGGGTTAAAGGTTAAACCTATTTATGAAGATAAAAGACCTGGAGATATTGAGCGTAGTGTTGCCGATATTTCTAAGGCGGTAAGGGTTTTGGGTTTTAAGCCTAAGGTAAGTCTAGAACAAGGTTTGGAAATGTTATTAAGGCATGGTTTATAGAGTAACCCTATATAGTTATCACTACTTTTATTTACAGGGCTACATTAGATGTTCTTTAGGGGAGCTTTTTAGGTGTTGGGCTGGTATGTCGTTGGCTGTTGATTCTTTTTCTTGTGCTTTAGGTGTTTTGTCTAGGTATCCTAAGATTCTTATGCCTTTGCTTGTTCCGTTTGTTGTGCATGTTGTTTCTGCTTTTACGCGTTTGGGTTTTGTTGGTAGTGCTTTAGCTTCTCTTTTGTCTTTTATTTCCTATGCTGTGATGGTTCAGGCTTTAGCTTTTGCTGTTGAAGGGAAAACTATTGATGTTGGAGCTGCTTGGAGGAAGGTTTCTGAGAGGTTGGATGATGCTATTGTTACTTCTTTTCTTGCAACTCTTCTAGCTTTAACTGTGATTTTGATTCCTGCTGCTCTATATTCTATTGTTGTTATGGTTGTTGATGGTGAGAAACCTGTTAAGTCTATTATGAAGGCTTTACCGTTTATTATTGATAATTTGAAGGAGGTTATTGTTCTTCTAATTGTAGCTATTGTTGCTGCTGTTTTGGCTTATATTTTGGGGGCGATAATTCCCTTAGTTGGATTTATATTGTTTTATGCTTTAAGCTTGGTTATTAGTGGTTTAGTTTGTTTAGCTATGGCGGTACTGTATTTTGTTAGGGCTAAGAAGGTGTCGTTGAAGGTTTTCTACTAGGTTTTATGTAGGTGTTTTAGGTAATGCTTAAATGCCTTATAGATTAATGCACTTAAGGTTCATATTTCCGGTGGTTTTTCTTAACCCTGTAACTATTGTTTTAAGTTATGCTGTGTTTTTTAGTGTACTTAGCGTATGTTGTGAATAATAGGCAAGTAAAGATGGAATGTAGAAGCGATGATTTAGTGAATGTTGGTTTAAAGAAACCACTACTGTTTGAGGTGATTAAGGAGCCGAATATAAGCTACGAGAAGGTGTTAAACATACTAAGAGAGTTGAGGAAAAATCTAGATAATTAATGTTTCATCTTTCTTCATCGAGTTTCTTGAGTATTTCTATGTTTTCTTTCTCGCTAGGATCAGGTTCCTTTACTTTAAACCATGCTTCAAGTATTTCTTTAGCTACTTCTTCAGATGTTAGTCTAGCGCTTATTGCTAGGACGTTAGCATCATTCCAGAGTCTTGCTCCTTCAGCGTTTTTAGCATCGGTAACTAGGGCCGCTCTAACCCCTTTAACTTTGTTTGCAGCTATTGAAACACCTGTTCCAGTGTAGCATATTACGATTCCCATGTCTGCTTTACCTTCAGCAACAAGTTTACCGACTTCAAAACCTACTTTAGGCCATGGTTCAAGCTTACCTGTTTTCAAAGCACCAACAGGAATTAGTTCATAACCTTTTTTCTTTAAGTACTCGTAAACAAACTTAGCAATGTTATAAGTGTAATCGGAACCTATAGCTATACGCATTTTTCCCACCTTAAATTAACTATGTTTTCGAAGGTTTTATTCGTTTATTAGCGTTTCAACAATGTCGGAAGCTTTATATATTCTGACCTTGATTAGAATTCGCGGAGATATATGTGTTTTCGGAAGTTATTTTAAAGGTTGGAAAGAAGGGTGAAATATACACTACAAAAGAGGTTCGTAAAGCTGTAGGAATTAAGCCTGGAGGTTCCGTAAGAGCCATAGTGAAAGGTTCGAAATTGATAATAGAGGCTCTTCCAACAATAGAAGATTTAATTAGGGATAAAATAGTAGAGCTAACCCCTAATGAGGTTGAAAAGATTAGTGAAAAACTACAGAAGGAAAGAGGTGTTTACGGTTAAACTGCTACTTGATACAACATATCTCTTACCGATTTTCGGTATTGGTGTAAAGCTTAAAAAGTTTAATGAAGTATTCCCTAAGCTTCTGAGCAAATACTCTCTACTTTATAACCCGGCATCGCTGGTTGAAGCAAAATGGATTATAATTAGTCAGTTGAAAAGAATGCCTAGTAAACGGGAATTGTTTTTGAGAAGATTTAGGAAGGGTCTTAAGGTACTATTGAATAGCACAAAATTTTCTCAAACCATTTTAACTAACGCCGAAATAGAGGAAATAGCAGATAAACTATTAACCGAATTCAAAATCCCTGACTATTTTGATAGAATAATATATGCAACCGCAGTACACTATGACATCATATTGTTAACCGAAGATGAAAAACTACATAGTATAGCGAAGAGTGAGCATGCTCCTAAACCTAAAGGAATAATGAAATGGGAGCATATAGTACGGAGATTTTAGCTAACTACGAGAAATAATAACACAAGCATGGTGTACGTTTCAAGTTAAGCAGTTGTAGTAAGGAAGTGTTTTTAGAAAAAGGAATTTTAGAGAGCTTGAACCATATTTAGGTATGGTTATTAACTCTAAACATTTTAGGCCTTATCGTCCTGAGAAACTGTTAGGTATGTGTTCACTAGAGAAAAATTTAGGAGAGGAAGTTTTGCTAAGATAACTATATTCGCAATAATTAGGGATGCTATTCGGTGTTCGGGTAAGGCAATGCTCCATGTAAGAGAAGACAATAAACCAGCAATAATAATATACGAGAAATTAGGATATAGGGTTATAGGTAGAAGACGCTGGTATTACTTTAAACCAAAGTTAATGGATTAATGTATTTTAATTCCTTTACTTTCTCGTACACTCCATCGTAGCTTAGTAGGGGCGTTTTCTCTATTATTGCTGTAGCTGCATGTAAGCTATCGAAAAATAAAAGACCATATTTGAGCCTTAACTCGTAAGCCTTAGCTACGTGAAGTGCTTTAGGTTTTACTATATCTACATCGTAGAATTTTATTGTTTCCTCGAGGAGTTTAAAAAATAATTCCTTATTCTTAACTTTAAAAGTATCTGACCATACCAGCAAGTCTAATTCACTAAGAGAATATGGGGATAGTGAAAGTTCTTTTTTATGTTTTTCAAGTATTTTTAATGTATTATAGTGTTGTTTATCGTTTTTCCTAACTAAAGAGATAATAATGTCTGTTTCAATAAGCATGTTTATTCCCCTGTTTTCTTAGTTATCTTTTTTATTTCCTCTTCAGCTCTTTTTCTGAAAATTTTAATGTCTTTCACGATATCTCCTTCACTATCGATGACAAGCAGTGTAAGTTCATGTAGCGGGTTTTTTACGGGTTCAAGTATAAGTTTATCCTTTGTGATACGTAGTTTTACGAGGTCTTTAATTTTAAATTTATGTCTTATTTCCGAGGGTATTGTTATTCTACCTTTTTTATCTACTTTCAGAAGAAGTTCCACTACCCACACCAATTAGGTGTACCACCCACTTTCTATATAAAGTTTTTACTGGTCTATAGGATTATATGCTGATTAGCTGGTAAAACCTTATTAATCCCTTTTTCTCTAAGTGTTGGTGGGCTTTTGAGTTCTAAGTTATTAGAGGATTGGATGAGAGAAAGAGTTAAGGTTGTAGATCATCCCTATGCTCAAGCGGTTCTAACTAAGCTTAGGGATAAGAGAACTGGTCAAATAGATTTCAGGAAAGGCTTAGTTAGGCTTGGTAGAGTTCTTGGCTTAGAGCTTGTAAAGGAGTTTGAAGTTAAGGAGGTTACCGTTGAAACTCCTTTAGGGCCGGCTAGGGGTGTTGCTATTCCGGGAATGGAACATGTAGTTATAATAACTGTTTTACGTGCTGCAATGCCTTTAACTGAAGGACTTATTAAAATATTTCCAGCTGCAAGGCAGGGTGTTGTTTCTGCTAGGAGAGTTGAGGAGAAAGGTATGAAACCTGGCTATGAGTTTGAAATAGAAGTTAGCTACGTAAAAATACCGGCTATTAAGCCTGAAGACACAGTTATAATAGCAGACCCTATGCTCGCAACAGGTTCAACTATGGTTTCAATTATGAATGAAGTTTTAAAGAGGGGGAGAGCAAAAAGGTACTTCATAGTTTCCGTAATATCTACGCCAGTAGGTATTGCTAAGGTGTTGGAGAAGTTTAGAAATGTAAATCTAAAAATATACACTGTAGCTATCGATGAAGTTATTAATGAAATGGGCTATATTGTTCCGGGACTAGGGGATGCTGGAGATAGAGCTTTCGGAGACTAGCCTACTCTTTCTCAACAATTCTCGAGTAAACAAGTAACCCTATATTCACTAATGCAACTACGAGGGAGAAAGCAGGTATTGCAAAGCTTACATTAATAAACTTACTTATCGCTGTTTTTTTAAGTTCAGGTTGTAAACTACCAACTACTTCGCTTATAACCTCCTTTAACATGGAGTATTTTTTAGTAATATCTGGGCTCCTAATAGGAGTGTATAGTGTTGTTCTAATGAAGAATTGTTTTTCAAAACCACCATAGCTTACAATAGCTGGAACTCTAATGTACGCCATGAGCATCCGTGCAAAGCCTTTACTAGCTTCAATATATGTTACAGGTAATTCAATAGCATATCCTTCCACTGCTTCAGTCCAATACTTGTCCAAGCTGTACCCTTGATACGTTAGACATACGGGCCACCCATGGAATTGCGATGGATTATCCGAACCCTCAATGTACGCGTAAATTATTGTTTTATTGTACTTTAGGGTAACACGTCTAACGATAGGTATGTTTAGAAGAACTTCTACTCTTTTATCTCTTCTGTCGCTTAGTATTTCTATCGATGAAGAGTTGAAAACATATTTTGTAATATTTGCTGAGAGTTCTTCTACCGGAATTACTTTGCCTTTAACCTCTATTGGAGTGTAAGGTATGGTTGATTCAAGTAGTTGAGGTGTAATGAAGGCTAATAGAACTAGGAAGATTAATGTTAAAACTAGGACTTCTCTACTTAGCTTACTTGTTATGGAAGGCGGTTTTGTTTCTTGAAATGCTCCTTTTGGAACTATTTTGAAGAGAACAGTCATAACAATAATTACTGTGATTACAGTTAGTATGATTGATGGTGTTGTATGGAAAACTGTCATAGCAGTGTCTAGTCCCCATATTCTGCCACTTAAAATTATTAAGATGATGCGTGTAATGTTTCCTAGAAGTAAGAGGATAAGTAGAGAGATAGAGGATATTGTAGCTGCTAATACTTTCCTTCTTCTCGATGCTTTAGCTGAACATATGTAGTCTAGTATTAAAGGTAAACCGACTATGAAACCCATTAAGCTAACTACACCACTACATGCTGGTCCTATTTCGAAAACTATTGTTTCCCCGTGGGGACCTAATGTTTTAAGCATAACTGAGGTTCCGATAATTAGTTTGGCACTAGTTATTGCTGCTACTATTTCGGCTACTTTTCTGGAAAGTAATGTTGCCATATAGTCTAATACTACTCTAGGTACAGGGGTTATTAGTAGGCTTAAGAATATAATGCTTTTAATCTTAGCTAGAGTTTCGAAGTTCACTATTAATGCTGTAAAAGCCCAGAACATGAAAATCAAGGATAGCATTTGGAGCTCTAGAGTCAGTTCTGAAGTCCACGATATCATGTAAAGATATGATGAAATAGAAATAAGTAGTAGGGAAAAAGCAATACTTTGCACACTAATTGCTAGCTTTATGTTTAATCCGCTAATTCTTCTTAAAGCTATGTACGCTACGATAATTGGTACCGCTAATAGGTAGGAGTATTCGTCAAGCGAAGCTAACCTTACTAGTCCCCTTATAGTGTTCCAGTAACTTAAAACTACTATGGATATAGCCCATGAAATGTACGTTACTATGAAAACTATATTTCCTTGTCTACGTAAGCTCATGCTGCTTTAACACCTAATGCTATTGGCTCTATCTTAGCTTTTTCGTAGAGAACTTTTGGCCTTAACTTTCTAGGTTCAACTACGCTATACCCTAATTCTTTAACACTATATTCTATGAGGCCGTACACGTGTTTTTCTAAGACATTTCCGTGAATAAATGTTATGTCAGCCGGTGGTTGCTCTACGTTAATGGTTTTTGAGAGGAAGATGTATCCTATGTTTTTAGTAACTTTGTCTTTTAAGCTGCTAACTTCTATTTGGATTAAGGGTATTTTCCTCATAACCTTGCTTTTCAATATCCCCGTTAAAGGCTTCTCAAGCTCTGCTTTAATGCTTTCTTTCAGTATTGTTAACGGGGTTTCTTTGAGAAACTTCACTGTTTTCGATAGTGCCATGCTGATACTTGACTTATAAATGTTTAAGTATGTTCTATTTTTATCATATATTGTAACATATACTGTTTGAGTAGGGTTTCTTAGAGTTTCATATATGAGTGTTGAAAGAAGCGTGTAAACTATGTCATCTAGTTCACTAAATGTTGTAGATGTCAGATCGCAAAGAAGCATTAGTGTTCTACGTGGTTCTCTCTTGTAGTCCTTAACTACAAGTGTTTGTTTACTAACGCTTTTCTTCCAGTGTATAGTTGAAATTTCATCTCCTGGAACGTATGCTCTAACACCGTAATATTCTCCTTTACGTGCATGGCCAGTTACTGCTTTATGTTCAGCTAGTAGTATTGGTGTTTGTATTTGGGCTAGTCTTGAAAGCAGTATTAGAGCTGCTCTAAGAGCTAACTTATACTGCGGTATTACTGTAACTTTCGATGTTAATGTTATTGTTCTCCTAGCTATGCCCGTATTGTCAGCTATTATGGTTTTAAGCTTTAGCGTTCCTTTGCCAACGTATTTTCCTAGAAGCTTAAGTTTTATCGTAAGTTTTTCATTTTTGTTTACAGTAGTTGTTCGCTTACTTAAGGCTATGTTGGCGTTTTCGCTTTCCACTTCTTTAACATGAAGTTTTATCTTAGATCTGCTACTGTTCTCCACGATTAATTTGTAGGTGTTTTCATCGTTTCTTAAAACCCTCATAGTGTAGCTGTTGAAACTTAGTTTAACCTTAGCTAATTCCTTGTCAACTATTAGGAACTGTAGCAATGTAAGAGAATAGTATGCGATTAACGTGTAAAGTATTTCCACACTAAACAAGGTTAAGGGTATTATGGGAATGCCCATTAGGAGCATTATGTACGTTGTATATCCGATTTTCATAACACCCTTTAAAACATTCTTTTCCTTTAACACGAATTTTCCGATGTTATCGGTGAGCAAGGGGAAATAAGGTATAGAGAATATGAAACTGAAGAAACCGTAGTTTGCTAGAAGTATAGGTATGGAAAAGTATAGGGTAAAATAGCATACTATGCTCAACTTAGCTATGTTCTTTAACGTAGATAGTAATTGAAGAATGAGTAGGAATAGTAGTGCTGCGAAGCTTAGGGGGTTTAGAGGGTAAGCTAATATTGCCAGGAAAACCGTGTACATTAATGGTATGATGTGTTTGGTTTTCACTTACTCTTCACCTAGCGTATTAACTTTCTTGAAATTAATGTAAAGAGCACTAACAATATTCCTACTAGGATTATGGGATTGAGTACGTAATTGCTGACAGCATATGCGAGCATGTCCTTTAACTGTTCGTGTAGGCTTTTAGGAATATGTGTTTGATCTAGGAAAACTTTTTTCTCACTAACGATGTCCCTCATGAATTCTAGGTTGTTTTCAAAATCTATCATAGAGTTTATCACAATACTTGGATCAGATATTACAATTAATGTTCCCTTACCATACTTTATTGATACTGCTACGGGTAGGGGACCTTTAGGCTCACCTTTATCCCATATTTCATTATTGTTTACATCCAAGTATGCGAATGGGCTTGAAAGCGCCAGTATTTTCACACTTTCTATTCCATGTTCGCTTACCATGATCGCTGATGCGTGGTTTAAAACTATGTATTCATCTTTACCTGCGATTTTTGCTATTGGAAACCTTTTATTCTTAAAGTTATCGAATGGATCGTATAGTGGAGCGTTGCTGGTTATTATTATTGGTACTTTTAAATATTCTAGAATAGCGTTACCTTCACCATAATCGTCCATAACTATTAATGTTCCTCCTTGGAGTAGGTAGTTTCTTAGAGCTTCTAATTCATCTGCTGAATATTGCCTATAAGCTATCGTTATTACAGCTGTTTCTTCGGAATTCCTTATGGAGTATATGGTGTTAGCAAAGTTTTCAACTATTACCTCAGCTTTTAACTCTTCTTTTAACTTTGAGAAACCATTCCATCCGGGATTGTGGATGCTGAAGTCTGTTACTGTAGGATACAACACTATGAGTATGAGTAGTGTTAGTATGCCTATGAATACCGCATTTTTCTTCTTACTCACATTTTACCACCTTGCTATTTTCTCGTAACATTTGCGTGCCAATATTAGCTCCTCGCTTGAAAAGTATGGTTTAAAGTAAAGCGATTTCTCAGCCAGAGAGGTTAATTTCTTAAATGCTTCGAAAACTTCTCTAGGTACCCTACTTTTTATTGATAGGCAATATTCTCTCATGGTCTCATAAGGCTTAGGAGGATAGATTTTCCTAGAAAGTAGCTTAACAGCATCGATGTAAAGCTTTGTAACTTCTGTTTGAATTTTAAATTCGTACATTGTAGGTTTCTTTGCAAGTGTTTCTGCTTCTAGTCCTGGATAAAACGTTATAACTGGTTTTTCTGGGATTTTCTTTTTCATAATTCTCCTTCTTCTACGGAATAAAGCAGCAAGTTTTGCTGTTGAAAACGTAATTTCTCTTGGAGAAATAGCCATGTAGAACCCTAGTGTAAGTAATGCTATGGTTAACGGTATTAAGCTAACAATGTTTACTTTGCTTCTCCTAATGAGAAGAGGATGCCAAGGTTTTTCCGATTCAAAAATTACCTCCACGTTTAATTCGTTAAATGTAAGAGTAAATTTCGGCTTTAGGCTAAGAGAAAATTCCCCATACGAATCAGATATTAAAGTATGGTTTTCCCCGCCAATTCTAATTACGACTGTTTCTCCCCATATTGGTGTTCCGTTTGAGTATATTAGCCTTCCTTTAACAACAATACTGGATAGTGGATAGTAAACTATTCCTGGAATATTTACGCTTAATTTTGTAGGAATATATGTTACCAGAATTCCGAATCCTGCTGTAGCAGGTGCTAGGCGGTTTAAAGGTTCAACGTAGAACTTCAATATGTGAGTGCCTATACTAGCGTTTTCAGGTATTTTAAGAGTTACTATGGTTTCTCTAGAATATACTGTAGCATCTTTTAATTGAATATTATCTAAGAATATTTTGACATTTCTGGGACTATTTACTGTAGGTGAAGGGTCTATGGTTAGCGTGAATCGTGACTTTAACCCTGGGTAAACTATTGTAGGGCCTTGTACAGTTGCGTGCGTTGGTTGATATAGGACTTTTACTGTGGTTTGGTTGTAGCATGGTTTATAGAAACCTACATCATCGCCTATAGGCATGTAGCGGACGGCAATAACTAAGCCTTTAGTTATAAGGTATTCATCGTATATGTATGGAACTTTATACTTGTAATTGACTACTCCTTTTTCATCCGTTTTAAGCTCTTTTCTAAGAAGAATACGGTCTCTAAATATTATGCTTAACAATATAGCTCTATAGGGGAGTGCTGTATTGTTTTCTGAAAGCAATCGAGCACTAATTGAAATGTGATCTCCGACAAAAACAGTTTTAGGTTTAACATTCAATAGTATTTTCGTACCATGTACTCCCTTGATTTCTACTTTCTCACGGGGTATTCTTGCTCTTAAGTTACGTATTTCCTCAGCATATCTGCTTATTAGTCTTCTTAAACCATGGGTTAAGTAGAGTCCTATGGTTAAATGTAATTGGTAAAATTTTCCAGCATACTCTTCTGGAACATATTTGCTTATTGCTGGTACTAGTCTCTGCTTATAGGCTATTAGAGTATCTAACGTTATGTTTGCTTTTGAAAGGTGGAAAGTGGCGTTATCTAAAGAGTAAAATGCTCTCCTATATTCCATTAACAGAATGTAGTGTTTTGCTAAGTCTATGTAGTACCGTGTATCGTTTAGGTTTTCATGGGTTTCACGTAGAAGTTCATTGAACCTATTAACTATGTATTCAAGTTCTTTAGAGATTTTCAGTAAACCTGCTAGTTTAAGTATTTCAACCGAATTTTCATAGTCCTCTAAGGTCATTGAAGATAATGCGTAAACGTAAAATGTTAGAAGCGTTACTACATCTGTTTCCTCTTTAGCTCTTGAAGGATCTTCATGAGGTATTAGTTCTGTTTCTGCACTACACGGTGTCGGGTTGGCAATAATAGTTACTATTAATAGTACCAGTAGTGCTATTGCTAGAGCTTTCTGCGGGGAACCGGGCATTGCTATGGTCCCAGTATGCTTATGATTATCGTTGGTGCTATTATTTCTAGTATTCTAAAGGAGACTATTATTATAAAAATTGTTATCAGAATTTTCGAAATTATGTTCATTCCTTTCTCTACTTCTTTGGGTAGTGGCGAATATAATGCTAGAAATATGAAGTATATGAGAATGAACACAGCTATGTAAACGTCCACTCTTTTTTCTCCAACAAGAATTAATGCTACTAAGGCTATGAACATGCCTGCTGCTAGTCTTATAAGGAATTTTTCAATAAACACTATTTCTGCCATACCTGTCCCTCTACTTGAACGTTAGAATAAGGTCTTTTCCTTTAATTTCAAGGTTTATGAAGTCTATCTTCCTACCTAATGTTTCTGCTAATACTGTTCCTATTAGTGCTGATGTAAACCCCACTTTACCTCTATATTCTCCGCCAAAATACTTCATTTTAGAAGCTACCACTAGAATTGTGCTATTGGGTTTTTCAGCTACTTTAACGTTATTCGCTATGTTTAAATGTTGGACAAGGATTTTGGATAAAATATCTTCTACTTGCCCTACGTTTTCAACTTTTGATACGGCTAGTTCCTCAATAAGTTTAGTACAAGGTGGTTTCAGCTTTAAATAGGGTATGTTTCTTATTGTGATAATGAATCTTTCAGGTAGTTTCTTAGCTTCCTTTACATGTAAGTGCTTAGCTAAGGGTACTATTATCGATGGTTTTCCATCCTTGCTCATGCTTGAAGGTAGAAATGACGGTTTAGCATCTAGTATGTTTAGTTCCTCGAATATTCTCTCAATGTTTTCCTTAAGATACTTGATCTCCTCCCTCATAGCTTTTATTGGGTGTTCAGGCATTTCCCATCCGATAGCAAACATTACTGCTCCAACCATAGCTAAGCCTGCAAGAGCAGCTGTTAACTCGGGTGTATTTAGTAGTATGAATGATGTTATTGAACCTACGATACCTATGATCATAAGGTTTAAACCTATTACGGCATGCTTTATTAGCATCCTATATCACGTACCTTGAAATTATACTGCTAAGTCTTAAAACGTAGTCTCCAAATATTCCTTTAAAACCACCTAATCCTATCCTAAGCACTAAACCTACTATAGCTACTAATAGTAATGATGGAAACTCGGTATAGAATGTTAACGCCACAATTGCACATATCGTAGCAAACACTACCTTATTTGAGAATATTCTCGTAGGTGTTATCGATTTAGATACTGCATATTCAAGTATTGGACCTAATAGGTAAAAGAATATTATTGGCTCCAAGGTTACTATCCTTGACACAAAGAAACCTGCTAAAATCAATACCGTAACCGCTGCTACGTCTTTTCTTCCTAATTTCGGAATTTCAAGTTCAAGGCTTTTCTCAGAATATATTAGTGATAAAGCTACTGTAGTGTAAAATACACCATACGCATAATTCCATGCATTTCTAAATATCCCAACATACACTATTAAGTGCGAAAGAAGGGAAGCAAGAGGAATAGTCCATAATAGTGATGAGATATAATTTCTTAGTTTTAAAATCCATAAGTTTATAGTGACTATGAATAATGAGAAATATGCAACTAGTTTAAATAGTTCTTGAACAGGTAAAATATTTATTACGGCAATTACCCCAAGCATTACAATAGTTATTGGTAAGACTGTTTCTTCTCTTAGTTTCATATTTTAGGTACCTCAACTGATTTAAGGGCTTCTTTAACAATATCTTCAGCTGTTATTCCCTCCATTTCTGCTTCTGTTTTTAACTTTATTCTATGAACTAGTACTTCATGGGCGAAGTATTTTACGTCGTCAGGTATTACGTAATTTCTACCTGAAATGAAAGCATATGTTCTTGCTGCTTTGAAGAGGGATATTCCTGCTCTATGGCTAGGGCCTAGGGCTACGTCTGGGTGTTTCCTAATGTATGTTACTAGGTTAACTATGTACTTGACTATGTTTTTATCGACGTATATGTTCTCTTTAATGTAGTTTATCAGTTTAAGTATTTGAGCTGGTGTTGCTACTTGGCTTACAGGCATTTTTTCGATATAGTCTATGTTTGATACTATTTTCTCCTCCTCTTCTGGTGGACTATAGTCGCTCCATAACCTAAACATGAACCTGTCTAGCTGAACTTCGGTTAGAGGGTATGTTCCAACAGAAATAGCCATGGGTATTTGGGTTGCTACAACCATGAAGGGTTCTGGAAGCTTATAGGTTACCCCTTCTATGGTTACTTGCTTCTCCTGCATTGCCTCTATGAGAGCAGCTTGTGTTCTAGGTGTTGTTCTGTTTATTTCGTCTGCTAAAACTATGTTTGCAAAAATTGGGCCTTCCTGAAACCTTCTTTCACCCGTAATTGTGTAAATGTAGAAACCAGTAATGTCTGATGGCAGTGTATCCGGTGTAAACTGTATTCTCTTAAATACTCCACCTATTGTTCTAGCGAAGGCTTTTGCAGTTAATGTTTTTGCTGTTCCAGCATATCCTTCTATTAGGACATGTCCTTCGCTTAAGAGAGCTACAATAATTCCTTCGATAACTTTTCTTTTACCGACAATAACCTTGCTTATTTCATTAATTATCTTCTTAGGTGTCTCAAGCAATTCCTCGCGTGTATTATCGTTACTCAATTAGAACACCTTGTTATCATCTAACATTTCTTAACAATTATCAACTATTTAATTTTATACTTCCCACTTAGATTAGGTTATGTTATTTAGGTCAAGAATTCTCCAGTAACATGAATATACGTTAAATCTTCTTCCTCTAGCGAATCCTATTAGCGTAATATTGTTTCGTTCAGCGTAAAGTACTGCGTTAAGTGTTGGTGCGGACTTAGAGACTATTATTGGTATTCCTGCTTTAGCTACTTTAATAACGGAGTCTAGGAAAACCCTACCTGAGGTTAAAATAAATGTTTTACCAAAATCTATGTTTCTTAGAAAACCCCAACCTACAATCTTATCTATTGCATTATGTCTTCCAATATCCTCTACATAGATTATAGGTTCAACAGTGTTTATTCTGAAGAGAGCTGCTGAGTGTACACCGCCTGTAATTTTGAAAACATGTGCTTTTTCATGGAATTTCTTTAAGGCCTCAAGTATGCTTGTTGCTGATATTTTGACATTAGATTTCACCTTACCCTCGAATGTGCGTGTTAATTGCTTTTCTTCGCAAAGAACTCCATAGCTCATTGCTAATTTCTCAAATAGTTGAGGCTTAATTTTCAAGTGAACCTTAGCAATGTTATTTACAAACTCTATTTTCTCAACGTCATCAACGCTATTTATTACTCCTAAGGATATTAGATTACCGTAAATGAACTCCTTAACCATGCCCGGTGATATGAAGTACCTTCTAAATGGGATCCCATGAATGTAGATGTCAATAGCATGTTCTTTAACCAGTAACTCCTCAACTTTTTCAGTAAACATTTTTCCATTGACTATGCTTACTCTAATAGCTTCGTGATGTTCATATAGAGATCCCACGTTCAATGCCTCCACGGTTAAATTTTCGTATGAGCCAGTTAAATATATACAAGTAATGTTATGTGTTAAAAACGCTATTTTACCTCATAGGTCTTAGTTTAGGTTAGGAATTTAAGTTTGAAGTATGTATATTTTCTGTAAAGAGCTATTATTGCTAATGATAAGGTTAATAGTGCAAGAGAAATTATTATGGGAACCAGTCTAATACCCCATGGAGTATAGTTTAGAATTAAACCAACCAAAGGGACAAGAGCTAAGCTTAAGCCTATACTCAGCGCTAATCTTTCTAATGGCTCTAATTCTTCTCCTCTAGGATATAGTGCTTCAAGAAGAACGGCTCCCGGGGCGTAGAGTACGTATAAGCTTCCAAAAACGTATCTAAGGTAAATTAGAGGTGGTTTTGTAACGTATAATGCAAGTAGTATTGTTGAAACCACGAAGACAAATAGTATGTGAAACCATAGTGATTCTATGCTTAGAAAGTATTGAGGAAATGTTTTAGGAAGCTTTTCAGGCAGTACGTCTATGATCCCTTTCTTCCAAGCCAAGTAGGTATAATATGAGGCTCTATCATAGCTTATTTTCGCTTTTGAAGCTACTTCCTTAATAAACTCTGAAAGTCTAGCACCTTTCCTTTCCCTAGCTACTTTCTTAATGACTTCTTCTAGTTTTTTCAAAACCTTTTCCTCTTAAACCACACTATGTGATTATAGCTTAACATTTAAATAACTATTTTCAATAACGTTTTACATGCAATTGAGCCGATACGAGGATTAGGTCTTGGTATACCTAGTAATCTATGGTGACTATGGTAAATACTTTCTAGAAGCATATAGGGCTATTTTGGAAGCTAGTAGGAAAGGGGCTAACGTTTCAGAACTTATTAATCGCTTTAATGAGCTACTAATTTTAGCGAGAAAAGGAGAAATAGTAGGCGTTGCAAGTAAGCTTTCTAACGTAACAAAGGAGGCAATTGTTTTAGGGGAAGCTGCTGCAAATACTCAGCTAACCTATACTATAATGTTTTTAGTTTCGGCAGCAGTTTTGGTAGGTTTTCTTGTAGCATTTTATGTTAAGTACCGTTATAGTATATGGCGTTTATGGGTTAAGGTTAGAGGTACGCATAAAGTATATCCCAGTACTTCAGCGAGAAAGAGTTTACTTACAGATCCTGAAGTTTTCGCCGTCGTTTTAGCCTTAATAATTGTCATCGGTGTTTTCGCTATAGCTCAAGTCTATATTTCAGGTAGGGTTGTTGAGCCATTCTCAGAGATAGGGCTTTTAGGTCCAAAGATGAAGATTGGTGATTATCCAACTAAGGTTATTGTTGGTGAGAAATTCAAGCTTTACATTTATCTAGGTAATCATATGGGATACCCTATGTGGTATGTTGTATTTTTGAAAATAGGTAATATGACAACTTTTGTGAATGAAACTATACCAGCTGATGTCGAACCTGTTTGGTGTTATGAGGTCCTTTTAAATCACAATTCAAACATTACCATTCCCATAACGGTGTCTCTTAACAAGACTGGAACTAATGTTAGACTAATTTTTGAACTATGGACTATTAATGAATATGGTGAACTAGCATATCATAATAGATGGGTTCACTTATGGATTAATGTAACTAAGCCTACAATTTGAACTAGAGAAAAATTTATATATAGTTAGATTTTTCTTTAATGTAAGATAAAACCTAGTGATTGACATATTAGCCGACTTAGGAGGCTTAATAACATCTCCTAGACAGACGTTTAAAATAATTTTCGCTGAGAAAAGAGGGTTATTGCAGTCAGCGCTTATTCTCTTAGTAATGGTGACTGTTTTATCTTTAGTAACGATAGCTAATGTCGCGATTAGATTTATGGGTTTTGTTTCACCTTTATAGGAGGATTTGGCGGTGTTCTATCTGCTTTTCTGGGATTAATATCTATTGCAGGTATGGTAATTGGTAGTGTAATATTGTGGCTTATTCTAGGGCTGCTAACCCATGTTTTTGCTAAAATTTTCGGAGGTAAAAGTGATGTTGAGAAAGCATTTATTGTTCTAGGTTATGCTATTGTTTCGTTCTTCATCTATGTGATCTTAGGGTTTATAGGGTTGTTTACTAACTTCCTTATTTCAATAGGCTTACTTGTAGTTGGATCACTTGTTTCAGTAATACTATGGATTATAATTGCTTCAGTAGGGGTATCGGAAGCATATGGTATAAGCTTAGGTAGAGGTTTAGCTTCAGTTATACTACCGCTAATAGTGCTTTCGCTCATACCGTTCTTAATGGCTTTACCTTTCATGTTCATGATGTGGTGATGTAGTATGGTTTTAAGGAAAGAGGAAATAGTTGGCATAGTTGTATTGGCTTCAATAATCCTAGGCTTAGTAGCGCCGATAGTAGCATACTCTATGGCTAAATCTGCTGAAATACCAGAAACTATGTTTCAATTCCCATTTATTGGTAAGTTGAAGTATGAAACATCTGAAACATTCAATGTTTCTGAAGAATTTGAAATAGTGCTAGATGTCAGTAGTGGTGGAGTCGAAATTTTAGAATCTGAAAAAGAGAACGAAATTAAAGTTGAAATATACGAGTTTCCAATGTTCTTCATGCTCTTTACAGGGCCTAAAACAAAGAAGTATAAGTGTTATAGACTAAGTTTTCACAATAACACATTCTACGTAGACATTGCAAATCACTTGGTGAAAATCTACATACCTACCAAATTAATCAAGAAAATTTCAGGAGCGATTAGCAGTGGAGGGTTTCGTGTAGACATCAACGCTGCAAATATTGAAGTATGTAATATTAAGGTAACAGGTGGAGGGGTAGAGCTAAACCTTAGAGAACTAGGAAATTCTATTATAGGTATTAATGTTTATGGTGGAGGGTTTTCAGGGGAACTAAGCTACGGTAACTATGTTGGAGAAGCAAAAATAGATATTCACGTTAGCGGTGGTGGAGGAAAAATAGATATAGAAAACATGGATGCTAAAGTAAAAGTTAATGCCGCTATCTCGGGCGGCGGAAGCACAGTAGAAATTAATGGAGTAGAAGTATTGTCTTTAGGAGGGACTTCTGAGACGAAAACATATGTTGATGAAGGATTTGATAAAGCTGCTAAGAAGTTATTATTAAGCATAGATGTTTCTGGTGGAGGTTTCCAAATAGGGATTAGGAAATGAACCCTAATGAAGCAATAGTTATTCCTGAAGATAGACAGTTAATTGTTAGAAGGATAATTAACGTCTTAAACAGTGGACCTAAACTTGAAATACTCAAAATACTCTCTGAAGGAAAACCATTAACGGCTTCCAAGCTTGCTGAAAAACTTAAAGTTAAAATTTCAACTGTCCTTTCACACTTAGAAGACCTTGTTAACGCTGGCTTAGTTAAAGTTGAAACAGAAAGTATTGGAGGACGTATAATTAAAAAGTACAGCTTGATCTCAAATAAAATTGTTTTAACAGTGAATATTCACGCATTAACACGTATTGAAGAAGTTGGTGTTGAAGAATATGAGAGGGAAATGGAGAATTTAACATTACAGTATCTTAAAGCTAAGAGAAAGAAAAGGAGAATTTCCGTTAACGATTAGGGTTAGGGATGTAGCTAAAACTTTAGGAATAAGTATTGATGAAGCAGTAAAGGTTGTTGACTATATCAACACGCATCCCGAAGTCGTAATAGATAATATTTCATATGAACTACTAGAAATCATACGTAAAAGTAAAACAGCTACAGTAAGAGAGTTAGCTGATAAACTAAAAGTGCACCCATACTGGGTTGTTATGGCAGCTAAAAAACTTACATCTCAAGGCCTAGTAGTGTTTGAAGAAAATATCGTGAATATCTCAGCTAGGAGCTGAATGAATGAAGCTCCTAGGAATATATACTCTTATGCCGGGGATATCCTTAAAATGTCTTACATCTAATGTTGCTAATTCAGCATTTAAATAAAAAACTATAGCTGCAATTAGAATGTCCGAGAAAGGTATTGGCTTACCTCTCCTATGCAGGTTTATATCGAGTTCAAGAGCTTTCGCCAATATTTCTTGGTTCATCCAGACTATTATCCCTAGTTCCTCTAATGCTTTTTTCCTTACATCTATAGGTTTATTTAGGTATTTATGTCCGTAAAGATACTCGTACATTGTAATCCATGGTATGTAAATTATTTCATACCTATTCAATAAGTGTTCAAGAAGACTATGATTTGCCTTATCTAAAATTTCAATTATTATTGAAGTGTCCAAGACGCCGCTCTGCATTCACCACCACTTCCTTTCCCTAAGCTCGCTTATTATTTTCTTTACTTTCCTAATTTCGTCATCACTTAATTTGAGCTCATTAATAGTAGCCTTGATCTTTAGTAATCTGAATTTCTCATAATTTTCTATCAGGAACATTATTACTTCACTATAGCTTTCAGCTTTAATTCTATCCTTTATTTCCTTGAGCTTCTTATATGCTGAGTCTTTTATTGCTATTGTTTTCGTCATTTAAACACCTTCATTAAGTTCAACAATATAAACTATATAAACTAATATATAAACTTTATAATATTAAGTTATAATAAGTAATTTATGGTAAAATTTAAGCATATCAAGCTATTTTAATAATTGTCTTGGTGTTAAATGTGGTTAAGATCGGTGTTGTTTTACCTATTTACGATGTTGATGTTAGAGAAGCCTTACATTTTGGTGTTCAAGCAGAGAATTTAGGTTACGATTCGCTATGGGTTGAAGACCATTTAATGCCTTGGCAGTTAAGCTGCGAGAAACCTACACTTGAAGGTTGGGTTCTTTTATCGATTTTAGCTGAGAAAACTGAGAGGATAATGCTTGGAACAATGGTTTCTAATATTCTATACAGACACCCTGTGATTTTAGCTAAGTTAGCTGTTATGGTGGATAGGATTTCTAATGGAAGATTCACTATGGGGCTTGGTCTTGGATGGTACGGGGATGAAGCTAAAGCCTATGGTTTACCCATGCCTTCTCTTAGAGTTAGAATAGAAATGTTTGAGGAAGCTATAAAGCTTATGAAGAAGCTATGGACGGGCAAGGGTAGGGTAAGTTTTAAGGGTAAGTATTTTAATCTTGAAAACGCACCTTTTGAACCTAAGCCTATTCAAAAACCCCATCCACCGATAATTGTAGGTACTGGTGGTGAAAAGGTAATGTTGAAAATTGTTGCTAGAGAAGCTAATGGATGGAATTACGGTGCTTTAAGCCCTGAAGAAGTTAAACATAAACTTGGCGTTCTTAGAAAGTATTGTGAAGAGATAGGTAGAAGTTTTAAGGAGCTAGAGAAAACGTTTGAACTATATGTTTTCATAGGTAAGACAAGGGATGAAGCAGAATCCATATTGAAGGAATATTTAGAAATAGTTCCTAAAGGTGATAAATTGCAGCATGTAATTCAGCAGCTTTACATAGAAAATGCGTTAAAGGGTACTCCAGATGATATTTTAGAGCGAATGGAAAGGTATGTGGAGGCTGGAATAAAGCACTTCATACTAGTTTTTCCGGGTAAGAGAAGATTTGAGATGATGAAGTATTTTAGTGAACGTGTTCTTGAAAAAGCTAAGAAATTATAGTTAGGGGTAAATTATTTCTCCAATATTTTCATCTACTCTATAGCCTACTAAACTATTTACTAACTTTTTTACATTTTCGCTTCTAATAGTATCTATGAAAAGTTTTACAGATTTCTTATTTAATCTGCTTTTCCTAACAACAAAATCGTATTTTTCCCAGCAAACGTGCTTACATTTTAAACCATACTGTTCAGCAACATATCTTAGAGTTAAACCAACATCTGCATTACCTTCTACAATAGCTCTAGCTACGTTATAGTGGGTCTTATATTCGATGTTATATCCAGGGATAATATCGGGGGTAATACTTGGACTTACCCCGAGTTTCAAAGACGCTCTGTAAAGTAGGTTATCCAGGTAGGACCTAGTTCCGGAACCTAGAACCCTATTTGCTAACCTAAGTTTCCCTGTGAAGAGGTCTTCAACACCCTTAAATTCTATATTTTTTCTGAAGGCGAATACAAGCTCCCTATTATATCCTCTAATAACGGCTACCTTGTTCTCTAACCAATACTTCTTAAGGTATGGTATGTTGTATGTTCCTGTTTCAGGGTCGTATAGGTGTGTTCCAGCAATATCTGCTTCATTAAGCATTATAGAAGCTAATCCGCCTGCTGAACCAACCCATGAAACTTCAATGTTCTTAACCATATCTCTAGACTTAAGCAATTCAACTATCTTCTCCAATGCTGGGTCATGGCTTCCAATAATTGTTAACTCAGGCATTTCAGGTTTAACGTATTTCTTCTCAAAAACACCGATTTTCCTAAACTGGTTTAAGTAGTAGTTTAGAAGTTCTTTACCAAGCGATGTTAGTTTTGTTCCTCCTCCCCTAGCTCCACCTTTTCTTGCCTCAATAATTTTCAATCCTAATATTCTTTCAATTCTAGCTAAGGACTCCCAAGCTCTTGAATACGGTATTTTAAGTATTTTACATGCCGCAAGTATTGACCCCTCCTCGTCAATTATTTTTAGAAGACTAGCAAGCTGCCTATCTAGAAGCTTCTTACCTTCATACTCGGCTATTAAATCTACTTTAAACCTTACTTTGCTGAGTATCTTCTTCAAGAAACTATACCGCCTACTATACTGTATTGAGTAAACAAATATTTTTTGTTACCAAATGTAGAGTAGCGTTGTCGTATGAGGACATCTAGGGGAAAACCATATGAGAAACTGTTAAACTAGCTTCTCTAAGTACTCTCTTACGATCTTGTTTAAGTAGTATTCTATGTCGAAACCTTTAATCTTAGAGTATACTATCGCCCATAAAACTATGTCTGCAATGCATTTTTCAGGAAGACCTTTTGTTAAACATACTGGTAGTTCGCTAGCACTTTTCAATAACATTGTGTATATCATTTTTTCAGACATACCTATGCTACCTAGTTTCGCTAATAGCCTTTCTACGTCGACTTCTATTTTCATGTTTCTTAACCTCGTGAAGCTATGCTATGTACTTAAGTATAAGGCTTATAGCTGAGGCTGTAGTTAGTATGGGAAGTAGTTCATTATACTCTATTTTTTCTTTCCTCATTCTCCTATCTATTTCGAAAAGCTTCTTGGCCGAGGTTTTACTCACCATTGCTCCTTCACTTAGTATGTACTCTAAATCTTTTTTAGCCCATAGCGGTGGTTTTTCCAAGTCTAGGAGCTCTGATATGTATGCTGAAACTAATGCGTTATTTACGTCTCTAAGCTTCTCATAGTATTTCTTAATGTTTTTAATAGTATTAACTATTGGCGTGAATTCTACTAGCGCTTTTAGGGAAATGCTAATGGGGGATAGCGTGTAAAATATTTCGTAAAGTGAAATATCTTCCATTTCAACTCTTGTTCTTGTGTAATCGGCTTTGTTGAATAGTGAAACATATTTTGTAGGTCCAATGGTTCTAGTGATGTGTACTAGTGCTGACGAGTCTTTCCCCGTAGATGACGCTAAAAACAATCTTAAACTTTTCTCAATACGGCTTTCACTTATCTCCCTCTTATGTACTGTCGAAGCATGGGATGCAGCTATAGCGGTTATTGTGAGCGATACTATAGCATCATAGAAGACTCTATTTTTTGTAAGTCTTCCCCCAATAGCTTTTATTGCGTCTGAAAGCAAACGGCCAATACCTGCTGATGGAGCACCTATTTTCCCTGAAGCTACTTTTTCACCTATTTCGCTTGCTTTAACTAAAACATTATAGAGTTTAGGTCCTAATGTAATGTAGTCTATTAGTTCTTTGTGCTCTGAAAACCTATGCATGCATCCAGGCTTTATGTACGCAAAACCGCTTAGAATAAAAGCTTCAACGATCTCGTTTACAACCACTTTCCCCACTTCCCAAAATAAATATTAGTTCCGTACCAAAATAATGTTTTGAAACAGCATATTAGAGGATATTTTATGGGAGAAAACTTATACGAAGAAGAAGAGGAAGAAAAAGTAATATTTTACACTCCATTCCATAGTTTACTGTTCTTATTGATGATTATTTTCGGAGTATTCATGTTTCTAATGATGTTCTTCTGGTGGAGCTCAGCCTTCATAATCTTGTTTAGAACATTAGGTTTCCGTTTCTCGGAAAGCGTTCTCTTCGCTTTTGCCGTTATCTTCTTCTCAGCAGCTCTCAGCATAGTCAATATTCCTGTTTACAGGATTGTTAAGGAAATAGAAGTACCTTCCATAAGGTACATTGTTTTCTTCGGAATACCCTACACTATACCTACGTTTATTAGAAGACGTAGGGTAATGACTGTAGCCATTAACGTTGGTGGTGCTGTAATTCCCATATTAATTTCACTGTTCCTTATTCTCAAAATACTTACCTTCCCTTACTGTCAACGCGTGTTGCTTGCAGCGGTCACGGTCATACTTCTTGTTACCATAATATCCTATGTTTTAGCTAGACCTGTTAAAGGCGTAGGGATAGTTATGCCTGCTTTTATTCCCCCATTGGTTTCAGCTTTCTCGTCAGCATCCATAGTTTCATCATTAGCTATACCGATAGCTTACGCTGTGCCCGTAGCCTACATTGGTGGAACATTGGGTGTTCTTATAGGGGCAGATATTCTCCATTTAGTTAAGGATTGGGAGAAACTTTACGCACCTGTAGTAAGTATTGGCGGTGCAGGAACGTTTGACGGAATATATTTAAGCGGTATTTTGTCCGTAGTATTACTGCCTTTATTCATAATTTAGCAGCGTAAGTATGTTTATTAGGCTCCTTACTAGAAGAACAATACTGAGCTATGAAGAGAAACCCAATAGGCTGAAACGTGATGTTACTCCCATGGGCTGAGCTTTAATTCTTCAAGACATTCAACTACTTTCTCAAAATACTTCATCACATTAGCATATGTCGGATCTTTCCTAACCTTAGCCAAATACGTTTTCGTTTGCTTACACTTATCGATAGTCAGTTTAGCTATTTTCTCTACTCTTTTCCTACCCTCGGAATTAAGAATGTCTTTGGAGAAGAATTTCCTGTATCCTTCTAATCTTCTCATTTCATCTATTATCCTTAAAACTTCATCTATGAACCTATGCGACATGATGTGCACCATGTTTTAGAAGAACCCTAGTAAACCCCATTTTATTGGAATTATTGTTATTTTCTTTGTTGCCGGAAGGGAAACATTATAGACTCTGGTTGAGCCTATCATAGTAAACGTTTTCTTAGAGTTATGGGAATGTCCATGTACTACTATGTCGGGTTTAGTTTGTCTTAAAACACTTTCCATTTTGGAAGAGGCCATTTCAGGCCAAGCATATCTAGGTTCTCCTACTAGCGTAGTGTATGTTGGAGGGTAGTGTATGAGGAGAATTGTTGTATAGCCTGAAGTCTTACCTTTAACCAGAAGTTCTTTTAATGTTTCAGTTCTTTTCCTATATATTTCCTCTATGTTTGGAATGTTTTTTCTTTGCCATCGCGTAGGCCTATCTAAAACACCTTTACTTCCAATAACCCATAGCTTTTCTTTACCGCCTAATTCAATTAAAGTGTAATTGTCGTTGATCCAGAATACTTCACTATACTTTTTAGTTAATAAGGGTATTATGTCGTCGTATTCTTCATTTCCAAAACACGCGTAAATTGGTTTATCAGTGTACTTCCTTGTTATCTTCAATACTGCTGAGAATTCATACCATCTACCCTTATATATCATGTCGCCGGCAAAGAGTACTAATTCTACCTTGGAGAAATCTGTTTCCTTAAGTGCTTCCTCGTATTTTCTCAAATACTTAGGTGCATGAACATCAGCTACTGCAGCTATGTTCGTAGGTTAAACACCCCCCGTAAAGTTAATAATTCAGAAAACTATATAGTTCACGCTGAACTCCATAAAGAAAAGGTGAGGTTTTAGTGTCACTAGGGTCTATAGCTGGAGCTTCAGCTATGGGTCATAGAGGGTGGATTACTGCTAGATGCTATGTTTGTGCTAAAAAACTTAACGTAGTTAAGGATACTATATACTACTGCCCTAAATGCCATAGTAAAGGGCATAAGATACTGTATTGCGATGCTGATGCGAAAAGACTACATTACAAATGCCCATTCGATGGCTCTGAGTTAAAGCTTTACTAAACGGGGAATATTCTACATTGCACCTAGTAGATGTTGACAAAGTAAGAGAATTATGGGTAGATAAGTTTAGTAGAGCAATAATTATGCCCTTAACCTCAGGACTAATTCTAGTTTCAATGGACGTATATGTTAGGAAATGGCTTTTCCCCATCACAGATGAAGTAGAGGTTGAAGGTGAAAAACTAGTTTACTACAAACCTAAATCCCTTAGCGAAGTAGGCTTAGACAGGTTCAGCAACATTATAGTAAACATGGAACTCATAGGGCACATAAGCGGGAACCTCAGCGAAACAATTTCGGCTAGAATATGGTTGAGAAACATGAAAGATGAGGAATTAGATAATGTTATAAAAGAAATATACAGAAGATTATCTAGCTTTCTTAAAGGAAAGTTTGAGGAAAGCCTAAGTGGTTAAGGAGGAAATAAGCGTAATACTACCTACGATAAATGAAAGAGAGAATTTAGAAAAACTGATACCTGATCTTCAAAATTTAAACTTGAACTTAGAAATCATAGTTGTTGACGATGGAAGTACCGATGGAACTGTAGAGTTTGTGAAGAAGTGTATGAAAGAATATTCCAATGTGAAGTTAGTTGCAAGACCAGCTAAGCTAGGTTTAGGATCAGCCTACATAGACGGGTTTAAGGTTTCTAAGGGGGAGTATATTGTAACAATGGATGCTGATTTAAGCCATAACCCTAAATATATTCCGCTCTTTCTAAACGAGCTGAAGAAGAAACAGGCAGATATTGTTCTCGGAAGCAGATATATTGAAGGAGGAAGGATAATTGGCTGGAAAGTACATAGGAAAATTATAAGTAAAACAGCTAACTTCATAGCGAAAACTATTCTAGGCTTAAACATAAACGATGTTACAACAGGTTTTAGAATGTACCGTAGAGAAGCTTTTGAAAAAATAGCTTCAAGAATTAAAGCTAAAGGATACGAGTTTCAAGCCGAATCACTCTACATAGCTAAACTTCTAGGACTTAAAATAGTTGAATACCCCATAGTATTCGTTAATAGAGTTATGGGAAAATCTAAACTGAAACTATCCGATATCATACGTTTCCTTAGAACAGTTCTTAAACTTAAACTGATTGCATGAACTATAATTATACATTGTTCAGCGGAGTAACTCTTCTTCATCGAGCTCTAGGCAACCCTGTTCTCATCATCCACTAATTCCCTACAGCGTAGGCTTTTATAAGAAATTTTTCCTAGAGAAGTGATGAGGTGTAAGTTGTGAAGGCTATAAGAGCTAAAGTAATTTACACTGGAATTCCGGGTAAAGTTATTAAAAATGCGTACATTGTATGGGAAAACGATGTTATCAAGGAAATAACTAAAGACATACCTAAGGACGCAGAAATAGTTGATGAAAACCCGGAAAACGTAATAACGCCTGCATTCGTGGACCCGCACTGCCACATAGGTATGCATAGAGCAGGCGAACCTACAGAGGAAGCTGAGGCTAACGAAGAATACGACAGTGTACTACCACACGTTGACGCACTCTACAGCATCTACATGGACGATAAAAGCTTTAAAGAGTCTATAGAATGGGGTGTACTGTACTCATGTGTTTTACCTGGAAGCGGGAATATTATTGGCGGTAAAGGCGTTGTAATAAGAAACTATGCTAAAAATTTGGAGGAAGCATACATTAAGCATGCTGGTGTTAAAGCAGCATTAGGGTTTAATCCCAGAAGAACGACCAACTGGAAGGGCTTAAGGCCATACACTAGAATGGGTAGTATAGGGGTTTTCAGGAAATGGCTTATAAAAGCAAAAGACGCATTAAAGCTTATAGAACAAGGTAAGAAAGTTGAAGAAGAATTTGATCCTGAACTAAGAATGCTATTCCCCATAGTCAAAGGCGAAGAAATTTTAAGAGTACATGTACATAAGGAAGACGATATCATATGCTTATTAATGCTACGTAGAGAGTTTAACTTAAAAATCACAGTAGAACATGCCTGCGATGTTCATAGTAAAGAGATGTTTCAGAAATTAAAGAAAGAAAACGTACCTATAATTTACGGCCCTATAGACTCTTTCCCGTATAAAACAGAGTTGAAACATGAAAGCTGGAGAAACGTAAAGTACCTTGTTGAAGTGAAACCATTTTTTGGATTAATGACAGACCATCCTGTTGTTCTTCAGAGAAATCTCTACTTGCAATTGAGGTTCTTCATAAAGTACGGTATGAGCAAGGATGAAGCATTATCCATTATAACACTAAATAACGCTAAAATACTAGGAATAGACGGTAAACTTGGTAGTTTAGAGCAAAATAAGTGGGCTAGCTTTATAGTGTGGGATAATGACCCATTTCTACTAGGTTCTACACCGAAACTTGTAGTTGCTGAAGGAAAAGTTGTTTACAAAGAGGAGTGAATAGGAGGAAGAACTGCTAAATAAAATGCCACAAGAATAATATAGTTTTTATTTCCCCATACTAATAATTTGACTAGTGGTTGCATAGGGTGGTTTCTAGGTAATGAGCGAGCATATAAAAATTGATGAGATTAAGAAGTTTCTTGAAGAGAAAATTCAGGAACTTAAGAGAGAAAAGGAGGTTCTTGAACTAATACTTAGCTTATTAGAATCCGGTATGATAGGCCCCCATAGTCCTATAAAAGCTGAGCCTAGACCTGGAGAGAAAATAGTGCCGTTAAGAAGTTCTGATGGAACGCTACTAGCTGAAATGTATGTTGGGAAAACAGAGATGAGAATAGTACCTTTTGTCGAACTTTCAGTGGATATTCCTCCATTTAGACAGTTCTTCATAGCGAGAGTTCTTGAGGGTATTAAGAAGAAGGATATGGACCGTATTGAGAGAGGGCAGCTTGACCCTTCAAAGGCTTTCGACTATGAGATTATAGTTGATAGGAAGATAATTAAGGAGATTAGGCTTAAAAACATATTCGATGAACGTAGGAGAATGGATATTAAAAGCTCTATTAAATGGACTTTAGAGAAAATGTTTGAGAAAACTAAGAAGAAAAAATCTAGTCTAAGAAGCTAATAGCACTTTCAATACTATCTACGTAAGCTTCCCCTATGATACTTACGAACCGTGCTTTCTTGAAGTTATACTCGTTTATACCCCAATACTCAAACCATTTAAGAAGCTCTTCTCCAGCATTATCGAATTCTACAACGTTTACTCTTCCTGTATAGTACTTTCCAGCGGGATCTATGATTGCTATGGTGCCGTTCCTATGTCTTACTACTACAGCTGCATGTCCTCCACCATCCCATACTACTTGGAGAACGTAAACCTCGTAGTCCTTATTTTCGCCTAGATAGTTTTGAATAATACTTGCAGCTAGATACGCTATATCCTCACAGTCTCCTTCACCCCGCTCTAGTGTTTCCGAAGGTGTTTGATATACTTCGGTAATCCAGTCTACTTTCACAGTTATGTTGTACGTAGTGTCTTCTACACTGACATTGATCTCTCTAATAACGGGGTAGATGGAATCTTTAGAGTACTTAATAGTTCTCATTACATATGAAAATACTTGGTAAAGGTCTCTCCCTAAGGTTTCCTCATTAAATTTATGTCCAATAATATTGTTAACAACATCCTCGACTTCATTAGACCTAATGAAGTTCTTTCCTCCATAAACTCTCTCATTTATCTTACTAGCTAACTCTATAAGTTTATCGCGGAAAGCTATAACAGATAAAGTCTTAATTACCGATATTTCATGTTCATACTCCTTAATTGTTTTTACTGCTTCATTATATTCTTCAACAAGCTTTGTATAGTTTTGAAGTAGTTTCTCATATTCTTCCTTAATTACTCCTAATTCCCTATTCTCCTCTGTAAGCATCTCAATTTTGTTTTTCAATCTTACATTTTCAAGGTATGTTATGTAGTAGAATATTGAGAGAACAATTAGAGCTAGTATTAGTGATAAGGCTATTGCTGAAGCTGTTTTCTCCAAATAAGCTACACCTCTAACCATGTTTAGGATTTAGAGAACCCTCAGCGTAACTCGTGATCAATCATTAACTCAGACTTGCCGGGTAATCATCACAGGGTTCTGTTTAAACTATTGTACCCTAAGCGTTTAAGTTTATTCTCTACCTAACATATACTTAGGGGAGTAATTGTGTCTGCAGTTAAGGGAGATTTAGAGTTCAAAGTACTGACAGACATATTTGAGAAGTTAGAGTTAACAACGAAACGTACGGAAATGACTGCTCTACTTGTTCAACTGTTTAAGAAAACACCTGCTAAAGTTATTGACAAAGTTGTTTACTTAATGCAGGGTAAGCTCTACCCTGATTGGATGGGAATGCCAGAGTTAGGTATTGGTGAAAGACTTATAATTAGAGCAATATCCATGGCTACAGGCTTTTCAGATACTGTTGTTGAGAAAGAGTTTAAGAGACTTGGAGATTTAGGTAAAGCAGCAGAAATATTAAAATCTAAGAAAAGGCAAGCTGCTTTAACAGCCTTCTTCGGCATACAGGTGATTAAGCCTTTAACAGTAACTAGGGTTTATTCAACACTAGACAAAATAGCTAAGACGACGGGTCCGGGGTCAATAGATTTAAAAGTTAAGCTTCTTGGAGGTCTTCTTCAAGATGCTACAGCTAAGGAAGCAAAGTACCTGGTTAGAATTGTTGAGGGTAGGTTAAGGCTAGGTGTTGCTGAAGCAACTATGATGGATGCTTTAGCAATAGTTTATGGCAAAACGAAACTAGCTAGACCGGTTATTGAAAGAGCATACAACCTATGTAGTGATTTAGGTTACGTTGCAAGACTTCTAGCTGAGAAAGGTATTGAAGCATTAAAGACAATGACTGTTACTGTTGGTAGACCTATTAGACCGATGCTTGCTGAAAGACTTAGCTCTCCAAGAGAAATACTTATGAAAACTGGAGGTAAGGTTCTCGCAGAATTCAAGTATGATGGTGAGAGAGCTCAAATACATAAGAAAGGAGATAAAGTATGGATTTTCTCTAGAAGACTAGAAAACATAACTCACCAGTATCCTGATGTTCAAGACTATGCTAGGAAGTACATTAAAGCAAACGAAGCTATTGTTGAAGGAGAAATAGTGTGCATAGATCCGGACACAGGTGAATTAAGGCCATTCCAGGAACTTATGAGGAGAAGGAGAAAACACGATATTCATACCGCTATGAAGGAATATCCTGTTTCGGTATTCCTATTCGATTTACTGTACGCTGATGGTGTAGATTACACCCAGAAGCCAATTATTGAGAGAAGAGAGAAACTTAAGAGTATTGTTGAGGAATCCGATAGGTTTAGGCTTGCTGAAGCAATAATTACAGATAACCCTGATGAAATAGAGGAATTCTTCTTAAAAGCCATAGAAAGCGGTTGTGAGGGTATAGTAGCTAAAGCTCTGCATCAAAACGCAATATATCAGGCAGGGGCAAGAGGATGGTTATGGATTAAGTATAAGAGAGATTATAAGAGCGAAATGATGGATACAGTAGATCTCGTAGCTGTTGGAGCATTCTACGGTAGAGGTAGAAGAGCAGGAACGTACGGAGCATTACTTATGGCAGCATACGATCCTGAAGCTGATGTGTTTAGAACAGTTTGTAAAGTAGGTAGTGGTTTCACAGATGAAGATTTAGAGAAGCTTCCTGAAATGTTTAAGGACCTAATAATAGACCATAAGCATCCACGTGTAGACTCTAAAATGGAAGCTGACGTATGGTTTGTTCCACAGATAGTTGCTGAAATAATAGGTGCGGAAATAACGTTATCACCAATACATACATGCTACTGGGGTAAAATGAAACCTGGAGCAGGATTAGCTATTAGATTCCCAAGATTCATAAGGTGGAGACCTGATAAAGGACCAGAAGACGCTACTACAGTTCATGAAATAGCTGAAATGTATAAGAAGCAACTTAGGAGAGTAGAAGAAGCAAAAATGCCTTAACATAAAGCTAACAGCATAATTTAGCGTAAGCAATACGTATGTTGCTTCTAGGTAGTTTCTACCATAGGTGAGAAACTATTGTTCGTAGTAATGTTGGGAACTGCGGGTTCGGGAAAAACAAGTTTAACCAAACACTATAGTGATTGGCTGAAAAAGCAAGGCTACAATGTAGGTATTGTAAATCTTGATCCGGGAGCTAAAGTAGTACCTTACAAACCTAACTTTGACGTTAGAAAACTTTTCACTGTTGAAGAGTTAATGGTGAAGTATGGTTTAGGACCTAATGGGGCGTTCATGAAAGCAAGCGATATGATCCTAGAATACTCAGACAAAATACTTGGCCATGAGGTTTTCAAGGGAAAATATGATTTCGTAATAATAGATACTCCCGGGCAAATGGAGGTTTTCGTTTATAGGAGAAGCGGCCACTACTTTATTTCTAAACTTAAGGAGTTAGGCCCTACGGTTGGAGTTTTCATAGTTGATGGTGAAACAATGTCAACACCTATAGACCTTGTAGTTGCATGGACAACATCAATACTCATCCAGCTAAGACTAGATATAACTGTTGTTCCAATAGTCAATAAGGCAGATCTTATTAAAGATCGCGAAACAGTAAAACTCATAGTAGAAGACATTAATGCGTTTAAAGAATTAGTTATGAAGAGTGGGGAAGGGTTGATTTCAGAAACAGCTGCTTACCTTACGGACATAGTTAGAGATTTTAGCCAATCATTAAGACCAGTAATAGTCTCAGCAAAAACAGGTGAAGGAATAGAAGAACTACACTACCTAGTCCACGAAGCATTCTGCGTTTGTGGAGATCTCACATAGTTATAATTGGCAGCAATTATTCTTCATTTTTAAGTTCCTAAGTACACTAAATGCTCTGATTATTCTTTAACCAATCTTAACCATGCTGGAGACCGTATAATTAGTAGACTTAAATCTGGGCATAGGACAGGAGCTATATTGCCTGCAACTAGGTACATTAATATGTTGGGAATCTATGTTCAGCGGGAGACTATGTAGCACTTGCTGAACAATCCTAGGACATATATTTCATCAGGGTCTACGCCTTTAAGTATGAGTTCCTCAATAGCCTTCTCCATAGTGTTACGTTTAACGAGGAAGAACATATTTTCATTAATGCATGAGGAGGCTTGAGCATATTTTTTCGATATTTCGCTAAAAAATCCTACTTTACAATGTTCACGTGAATAGTGTTGTGAAAGTTTAGTGAAGTCTAACGGAATTTCCTTCTTCATCTTTGATGAAGGTACATTGTTTATAGCTTCTTTTAAAATAGCTATGAGAACTACTTCATTAATATTGCAATTACTTACGATGATATTAGAGGGCTTGACTATTATTGTTCCCTCACTACTAAATAGCTGTATGAATGGGTCCTTATCGCTTATATTTTTTCCTAGAAGAATATTTTCCATAAACTTCATTGCTGTCTTGAGTAGTGGAGGTTTTTCCAGTTCCACGTAGGCATATATTTTTCTCTTACCATAGGAAAGTGTAAGTATGTTCTCTTTACATGGAATTTCCTTTGAACCATCAATGACAACTAATCCACGGTATATCCTTATAGCTCCTACGATCCTGTTTTCGAAGTTGAAGAACGGTACTAGTAATGGTATAAATATTGTTTTCAATCGTGACCCTTCTTTAATTCCTCAAACAGGTCTCTTTTCACTACTTCTCCTTTAGGTGTTTTTTCGCAAAATATTACTGCTTCAAACCTATAAACTTTAACATCACTTATTAGCCAGGAATCAGGAGGTAAACCTGCTTTCATACATGTTTCTGCAAGAAATGTTTCAGCATCCCACCTATATTCGACAGGAACTTGAGGTAGTAGGAGTCCTTTAAACCATCCGTATTCTACAATTAATCCGTCTCTACCGATAACTATGTGTCGGGGTAGCTCCTTCCTACTACTGACCTTAATTTCTTCAGGTTTAGACAAAATAGAGACTTCGAAGACAACATTGTCTAGTTCATGGTATTTCATTGGCGGGAACCTAGGGTCTTCAACAGCAGCTGATACTGCTGAGTCTATCAATGCTTCAATCAATGGCTTAATAGGGTAAGGATATCCTATACATCCTCGTAGCTCTTTAATTGCTTTTATACCTATTTGTTTTAAGCGCTCTATAGTTACGAAAACACCTAGCTTCTCATAGTATTTTGAAGGTAAGTTCTTAGGAACAGCTATTTTAATTCCTGCTTTAAGATATGTTTCAACAGTTCTTCTAGCAAGGCTTACAAGATATTTTCCATCCTCTAATGTGAATTCACTTAATGCAACCACTTTTTTCACGCTCGTGAGTTATTCTTTCCCTAACCTCACTTAATATTTTATTCATAGTTATCCAGTGCTTACCTTTCCAATACACTTTACCACAGGAAGTACATATCCAGAAGTTTTCATGGAGCTCAATTATTTTCTCAGGAACCCTATTTAACACATCTTCTTTCGAAGCTCTAACCAAGATGCCGTTGCATAT
The DNA here is from genome assembly GCA_964496035.1 of uncultured Desulfurococcales archaeon. Classification (GTDB taxonomy): domain Archaea; phylum Thermoproteota; class Thermoprotei_A; order EX4484-217-1; family EX4484-217-1; genus EX4484-217-1. The sequence continues at coordinate 4,877 of CAZBXI010000008.1, read as the reverse complement.
AGGGCATCTTGAATTATCAGGGTTTAGTTCGAGATTTATTTTCAGTTTTAAAGCTAATAAGGTCAGTTTTCCCTGGATCGTTTCGTTTTCTAAATATATGGATCTTAAATTGCGTTTCTGGGCTTTCCTATGGAGGCTTAAATCTCTAGTTAATATTATTCGGGAATCTTTAGAAGCAAGTTCCAATATTTCTTTGTCACTATAGTCCCTAGAATATAGTGTATCGTAACCTAGCATTCTAAGCCATCTAGCTAAGCTTCCAAGCATTGTGTCCGCTATGAACTTTAACTTTCTCGACATCGTGTAGGATACACCATTGGTTTTGGTCTTACCTTTTCAGGGCTAATGCGTACATAACATCTCTTTCGGTAAGTATTCCTACAAGCCTATTACCTTCTACAACAAGCACTGAACCTACGTTATGTTCTATCATTTCATTTACTGCTTCACCTATATCCACATCGGGATTCACAGTTACGATCTTGCTTATAGCTGCAGCTGTTACTGGAGCACTTAGAGCTTCTTTAACACTTCCTGAAATAACATATTCGAAAACCTTGTTTGATCCGAAAAATCTCACTATGCTTCTAGCTGTTATCATTCCTCTAACGTAGCCTTCACTATCCACTATAGGTAGTCTTCTAAAACCCATTCTAATTATTGTTTTAGCTGCTTCCTTTATTGATGAATCTTGAGAAATCGTAATAACGTTTTTTGTCATAAATTCTGAAACTTTAATTCCTAAGGTTTTTTCCCGTAAATGATTTACAATGTCTCTTTCCGTTACAATACCATATACCTTCATTGTTTCTTCATCAACTATGGGTACGGCTCCTACACCGTATTTTACCATTAACTCTATAACATATGTTAAGTCGTCAGCTGTGGTAGCATATATGGGGTTTTTACTCATAATGGACTTTACGGGTTCTGTTAATGCTCTATATATGTTGCCATTATGTCTGCTTAATACTATGTTATAGTATTCTCCACCGCCAAAGTAGTTAACGATATCTGTAGCTGCTAACATTCCTTTAAGAACTCCTGTAGCCGTTGTTACAGGTAATCTCCTATAGCCCTTAACGGTCATTACCTTAATGGCTTCACCTACAGGTTTAATGTGGGTAATTGTTACTACAGGTCTTTTAGCTATTATCGATAACTCGCTGGGTTTTTCATAAACCCTAGAAGAGAAGTTAGGCTTGCCATCGCTTCTTATATATCTTAAACCTTCAGGTCTAATACGCTTAGGAGGTACAAACGTATGTCTCATAGTTTCCCAAACCTCTTAACTACATGTACTTCATGTATGCTCTTACTACATCCTCTCTATCGACTATGCCTATAAGTTCGTTCTTCTCATTAACCACAACAACTCTTCCTATATCTTTTTCGACCATAATCTTAGCCGCATCTCTAAGTGGAGTATTAGGTATTACTTTGTACACTGCTGTGCTCATTATTTCCCGTGCTCTTACCCTTCTATATCCTTTTGACCTTTCAGATTCTAGGAGTATTCTTGACATACCGAATTTGAGAATATCGTATTCTGTTACTATTCCTACAACTCTCCTTCTATCATCCACTACAGGTAATCCTGAAAACCTGTACTTGAGCATTTTATGAAGAATTACTGAAACCTCATCATCGCTACTTACAGTTACAACATCCGTAGTCATGAACTCCTCTATTGGCTTGTTATTTACGGGGATGTCTTCATTGTAAAACTTCTTAATTACATTTTCTAGTCCAAATATTCCTATGAACTTATTGTCTTCTGAAACCACAGGTGCGTACCATACGTCGACTTTTAACATTTCTCTGACTGCTTTTTTCAAGCTAAAACTGGGCTTAAGCACGATTTTGGGTTCTTCCATGATATCTCTTACGAGGAGATTAGATTTAGATGAAGTTATGGTTAAAATACTTATCCTAGTGATTATGCCTACAAGTTTTTCATCTTCAACTACGGGAAGAATTCTTAACTTAAAATCTCTGAGAATAGCTCTAGCTTTTGTCGCTAAATCTGTTGGAGAAATAGCTGGAACATTGGTTTTAACATACCCCATAATATCCAAACTACGCATCCTCAACATATAGTATGTTTGCAGTGTTAGATAAAGAAACTTGTTAAGGTCTTAAATTAGATTCCTCCCTTCCTAACAACCATTAACTCTATATATTCAGGTGCAACTGTTAAAATATCTCTATCAGATACCACACCTACAAGGCCATCAGCATCAATTACAGGTAAATGCCTAATATCTTTCCGGGACATTAACTTAGCTGCTTCCAAAATAGGTGTGTTAGGACTTACGTATATCAATGGTGAAGACATTACATCTTTAACTTTAGTTTTTAATGGATCTTTAGCTTTGGCTAGAACTTTTTCCACTAAATCACGCCTGGTAACTATCCCTACAGGTTTACCTTCATCATTAACTACTATTACACAACCTATTTTGTTTTCAGCCATTATTCTTGCTGCTTTTATAACAGATTCCTCTAGACTTACGGTTATAGGTGGACTACTCATTATTTCCTTTACGGTAATTTCTTCACTCATAGGTTGCACCAGAAAATTTTCAGCCGTTCACGTATCTACTCTCATATGTTAATAACTATTTTTCTTATAACGGAAGGACCCGGTATCCTTAAAGCTAACTCTTCTACAGATATAGATTTAATAAGAGGTTTCAGTTTTTCAGGAGCTTTCTTAATGAGTTTTTCCTTTATAATCTTGGCTAGGCTATGTGAGCTTATATGGCCTGGAACTAGAGTAACGTAAGCTACGGTCTTATTTTTAACATGCTCTTCGGAACCCACTACAACCCTTAACCAACTATTCAATTTTTCTAATCCTAAAGCTAACGTAAGGGGGATATTTCTGATGTAGTTACGTTTACCGTAAACCATGAATGCTCCTTTAGGAAGATATTCTCCAGAAGGAGGTTTCTTGGAGACTTGTTTACCCCAAACCCAATAAACATCAATTGCTCCTAAACCCTCTTTCCAAGCTTTAGAATAGGCTGCTGCAATTATGGCTGCTTCTTTTAACGCTTTCTCAGAAATTTTACCTTTAGCTTTAATTATTACTACCGGTGCTCCATGTATTTCAGCGTGCATGAATATATCGTCAGGCTCCATGTATTTCTTAACTATGCTTTCGTTTTGGTCGGCATTACGTCCTCCTATGATTAAGTAGTTATCCTCTATTATCCAATGGTATTTTTCATACCATTCTTTTCTCCTTATCTTAGCTTTCTCCTCAACTTCAAGGAGTTTTGTTTCATACTTCAATTCTTCAATTTTCCTGAGAAGCTCTTCAATTTTCTCATTAATTCTACTTACTTTCCTTTCCAGCTCTCTTGCTTTTTCAAATTTTGAAGAAGCATTTTCGTAAGCGTTTTTTCTAAGATCTACAGATACTTCTTTACCATCAATGTGTAATATTATGGTGCCATTCTTTCTATTAAAACTTAGAATCCTAATGTTTGTTTGCTTTACCTTTTCAGAACATATTTTAACAGCTTCTTCACCCTTCCTCCTAACTTCCCTACTTCTAAAACACTCTATTACCCTATCTATCAGCTCTCTATTTTTGAGAATTAGTTCACCGGATTGTCTTAACTCTACAGCTCTACTATGGTATTTTTCTCTTAGCTTTTTTGCTTCTTCAAGAGCATGCTCTATTTTCCTTAACTCTTTCTCTTTTAACTTAATAGCTTCTATGGCTTTCTCTTCTCTTAATTTCTCTGAAAAGAAGAAGTCTAGAGCATCATTGAAATTATCGAATGTTTTTAAAGAGAACCCTTTCGCAATTAGATGTTTTGGTTCAAAAGGAAGTACTGTAGCTGCTTTCTCTTCTCCTAGAAGTACGTAGCCTATGTTCTTTTCGCATTCTTGAATAATGTCCTTTATTGTATTTACTATTTTGCTAAAGAACTCTATTGGAAGTTGTTTAGGAGAGTTGTTTTTATCTATCCCTGCTCTGAAACATATTTCTTCAGCTACTTCACCAGGTAATCCTAAACCCTTAACCAATCCTTGGATAACTTTTTCATATTTAGAAATAGCATTCCTTACTTCTTCAGGAGACGTTTTCAGAATGTTTATTCCAAGAGCTGGTGGTAGCTTATACTCCTTACCTCTTCTAATAACCCTGTCTTTAAGTTCTAATGTTTTAGTAGTATGTAGTATTTTGTTATTTTCATCTGTTAGAGCTACTACTCCGCGCGGTAGTAGCTCTACGTATATGAAGTATTTTTGTTTAGGTGATGTTACGGTTATTCTAATTATTCTTTCCCAATCTAGGATCTCGAGTTTCTCTATAATGGATCTCCTTAGTAACTTTCTTAGAGCAGAGCATAAAGGAGATATTTTATGTTCTTTAGGGATGCTATATTTTGTTAAGTGAATTCTCTTTCCTGCTTCTATTAGTAACATAGGATTATAGCTTAGGTGCTTACAGTAAAGTTTGAAAACTATAATGTTTTCGTATGGGTAATAAACGTTGTTTATGTAGCATTTTTCAATTAAGGAGCTTGAGGTTTTTACCCAGGCGTAAATGTCAATTATGCTCATGGACTTCTTCATTAAAATTCAAACCTCATTATTTCGTCAACAACTATACCTTTCTGAAGATATTTAAGTAGCTTCTCATTTACTAAGGGTTTTCCATTAACTACAGGGTATTTATATGGTAAGTATATTTCATGACTTATTGAGCCTATTTTACGGGTAATTTTTAAACCGTAAACGTATTCAAGGTCTTTAAGTTTTAATCCTTGAGATATCTTGTACGCTACGTAGATGGAACCATCTATTGTTAGTTGCTCTTTACCTAGGTTTCTGATGATAACGTTTTTTAGAGGTAT
>CAZBXI010000007.1:0-47509 GCA_964496035.1 uncultured Desulfurococcales archaeon | reverse complement strand
AATATCCAGGTAAACTTTTAAGGTATTGCTAAACTTAGTACCCCCTTATGTTTTTTGGAAGACAATGTTTATCATTGACTTTTCCACACCAGGTAAGTCTAAGATGTTTCCTATGATCTCTCTGGGTTCATCAATGTTTTTAAGTTTCAAAACGCGATATCCAATAGTTGACTCTGGAAGATTTAGTTGCCTAGAGAGTTTTCTGTATGATGCAGTTAAACTTACATTGATATTCTTTAATATTTCAGTATCTCTCTTACTTAGGACAGCCAATTCCTTTTCATTACATAGACACCTATTCAGAGTAACTTCAGATTTATACTTTAATCCTAATCCATAACTAGAAAGCCCTGAAATGTTAGTGCGTCAATGTAAAGTAGAGATAATAACATGGTTATAAAAACTGTAAACCAGGCGATGCTAAATAAGAAACATGATGCATGTTGCTAAGTACTTAGCAATAGTAATTTAGTTACTTTTAATTCTCGGCCTTATTATGAATCTACAATATGGATCTCCCTTAGCAATACACATTGTTTCTAATACCTCAACTTCCCTATTAAAATACCTTGAATAAACACCATTCAAATATCCTCTTACGAAGTGGCAGTTAGGCTTTCTCTTTTCCCCCTTAACTGTAATGCTTTCAAATAAATTGTATACTTTCAGTGAAACTACCTGCGCCTTTACATCTACATGTTCCACATCAACTATACCCCATCCGAACGCTTGAAAAGCTAAGCAATCCTCCATCACAAACTTCCCCGTAATGCGCTTCCCCCTATACCTTTCACCTGCCATTTCACCTAGCATTTTACCTATATGGTATAGTAATGCTTCACCTCCCGTTCCATAAACTTCCTTTATTTTCTCGAAAACCGAACTGAATTCTTCAACAGCTAAAATAAGTACTTTATATGCTCCTAGATTGAATGTTGGAAACGCAAAAGCACTAATTATTTTTTCATCTAATACTTTAGCTTTATACTTTACATCCAATATATTCGGATGTTTTCTAAGCTCTTCCATAAGTTTTTCTAGTTTAATTTTTGCTCTAGAATAATCAATGAAGAAAACCATGTACTGTAGTTCCCTTTTACACGTTAAATTCAGTGCTAAAATATTGATACCAAACTTTGACATGATGCTAGAGACAAATAATAATCCATCAGCAGAAGATGGAAATTTGCTTTTCAAAGCCAACTCAGCAACAAAGGGATTATCAGTAAATAAGGATCCTAAAACATCCTTAGGATACAGTTCTGGAAGCTTAGACAAATCCCCAACCCCATACACATTTACATTATCTTTCACCTACTTTAAAAAATTTACAAAGGAAAATTCTAGAAAATATCGGTGCAGCAGACATTAGTGCCCAATTATAAAATATGCTGCAGGCTCATCAAACTCCTCCACTGGCAGCATATCTGCTCTAATAATTCTTAACTCCTTATCTTCGATTCTCACAAATAAGTCGCTTCTTAATATAGATATAGCATATATGCCGTACCCTACATGTTCCCTGTTAACCCTCATATCCCATATCCAAGAACGTTCTCCATAAGGCTCAATAACTATGGTTTCCGGAATAGTGGTATTAGCCATAATGCCTTCCTTAACATCGAAAAACATCTCGGTTTTCTGCTTACAAGGGGGTTCAAAAATTCTGACCCATTTACCGTTTTCTAACTTGTATATGGCCCATGGTGGGTTAGCTAGTTCTATAACCATATTGCCTTGGTTAATAATGGTTATTTTAACAACTTCACCAATCTTATAGGATTTCTTATCAACCTTAACTACTAAGAATCTTCTAACATACTTCAACACGCAATCCTCTGCACTATGTGATATGGTGTTTGTCGAAGAGGAAGTAACGGGCAGGATGAAGAAGTTTTTAAAAGTTAGAATCATTTGTTTTCCCCAGACTATATGGGCGAGAACGGTAAGCAGTGTAGTAAGCATTACAGCAATTAGTACAGCGAATGTTCTAGGTTTGGTTGCCAAGCGTCAACACCTCTCTACAAGGTATTAACTTCTAGCTGAATTGTGTGATGTGGGATTTGCTTAATGCTTTAACTTTTTAGGTTTGAAATAGCGTTTAAATATTATTACCTTTAGTTTTAATAGTGCTTAAAGCCATAGCTAAAAGTATAAGCGCTGAACCAGCTGTTTGTTTTAACGTGAAAACCTCACCTAATATTAGGTATGATAGTATTGCTGCAAAAACGGGTTCAAGTAGGTAAATTATTGCTGCTTGAGTACTTGAAACGTATTTTTGACCGTAAAGCTGTAACGAATTTGTAACGATAGTGCATGCTACTGCCAGGTAAAGTAGGGAAGGTAAAGTAAACATTAATTTTTCGAACGTTGGTGTAGGGAAGAATAATGCTATAGGTAATGCGCCAAGCGAAGTAAATAGTATTTCGTAAAATACGAGTGAAGCTAAATCATACTTCCTGGTGTATACTCCTACTGCAATTATTTGAAATGCCCAGAAAACCGCCCCTATAAAGACAATTAAATCACCTACTCTAAAATGTAAGCTATTTGTCGTTGAGAGAAGGTAAACACCTATAACCGATAGGAGAACAGCTAACGTCAACCTAGCAGAAAATCTTTCTCTACCCGAAGCAACTTCGAAAACATAAACTAGAACAACTGAAAGCCCTGTTATGAAAGCTGCGTTAGAAGCAGTAGTATACTCCATACCCAGTCCTTGAAGCTCAATACCACCTAGAAAAAGCATTCCAAGAACAAAACCGGGCCAGAGTGTTTCTTTAAAATTGATTTTCAGCTTAAAATAAGCTATTGGTAAGAGAAGAAGGGAAGCTATAGAAAATCTTAGTAATACGTAGTAGCTAAAACCAATACTTGAAACAACGATCTTTATGAAGGGGAAAGTAGTACCCCAAAGGAAAGTAAGCATAAGCAAAGCTACATAACCTATTGCTCTCAGCTGCTTCATCGTTAAGCACCAAAGCTTAAGGTAATAAGGTAACTGAAGAAAAATAAAAACATTAACTTATGTAGCTAATGTAGAACGCTCTTATCCGCGCTGGCCCAGAATGTTATAGGGTATTTGGAGGCAAACCTATGCTTGAAAACTTCAAAACGGAATTACTAGCTTCGGTAAATAGTTTTTCATTAGCTGTACAAAGAAAGGTGCAAGGAATACCCGGAGGACCTTTATACATTTACAACTCAGTTGTGGCCAGATTTCTTAAGCCTATGTTTGCTAGTTTATCAGACTACATAAGTGCTACATTTAGAGGTAGAGTGTTTTTAGATGTAGGCTGCGGTACGGCAACTCTAATATAAGTATTCTAGGGAAAGTGAGAGCATATGTGATAGGATTGGATGTATCGAAAGCCATGATCGAAATAGCAGCTGAAAACATTCAGAAACATAAAGTAAAGGAACACGTAGACCTCGTAGTAGGTGATGCACGCAAATTACCCTTTAGAGATAGTAGCTTAGATTTCATATTAAGTACGGGAACGTTGCATTATTTAAGAGATTTAGCGGAGTTCTTTAGAGAATGCAGTAGAGCTTTAAGAAAGGAAGGTAAAGCATTAATTTGTGAGCTATCGCATGATGTTAGCTCTAAAGAACTTAAAGAACAGTCTGCAAGGTGGAAGAGGCCTAGTAGAGTACTAAAACTAGCAGCGTTAATGCATGGCATACCTAGGATGGAATATGTTAAAGACTATGTGAAAGCATCTTTGAAGGGAGCATTTGTACAGTATAATGTGAGGTTTAAAGGCATGCTAACAGAGCTAGTTATTAGAAAACCCGTTTAAATGCTGTGGGAAATATAATGTGCCAAGTCTGCGCATTAACTCTTATCCTTTAAGGGAGCTAATGTATGGGAGTTTTATGCTTTTTTGCTCGTACTATTCTGAGCGATGCTAGTACTGCGAACAATAATAGTCCGAAAGCATTCACATGCAGGTTAGCAGGTGTTAAAATAGCTATAGACGATATGAAATACATTGCCCTTTCAATGACACTAATAGTTCCTTTGAAATAACCTTCTATAGCTATGGCTAAAGCTATTACTCCTACTATGCCTCTTGCAAATGTGGAGATTATTTGTAAAGGAGGGCCCATGAGCAATAATGTTTGATCGAAAATGTAGATGAAAGGCACTATGAAACCTGCTAAGCCAAGCCTCCAAGCTATAAACCCTGTTCTCATAGGATCTGATCCTGAAATACCGCTTGCAGCATATGCTGCTATAGCTACCGGAGGTGTTATGAACGATAATACTGCAAAGTAAAGTACGAAAAGATGGGCTGCAAAAATATTAACACCCATATGTATTAATGCTGGACCCGCGAGAGTAACCGTTATAATGTATGCGGCTGTTGTTGGAACCCCCATCCCTAATATTATGCATACAATCATCGTAAGTAGTGCTCCTAGAAGAGGTATTCCGTGGGATAGCATTGGAATTAGTCTTGCTAATCTAACACCTAAACCAGTTAACGTAATTACCCCAATTATTATTCCAGCCGAAGCACAAGCAAGAGCTACGGGTGCAGCGTACATAGCCCCCTTAATTAATCCTCTAAGAATTTCCCTATATGGAAACCTCTTTTCCCTGACCAATGTACTTAAAGACCCTACAATTATCAGCGACAGTATAGTATATGCGGCTACTAATGCTGGCGATGCTTGTACAACGAAGAGGTAGTATATTAGAACGATTATGGGTATTAGCAAGTGTATGTTATTCAGAACTATGCTGCTTACTTTGAGCTCACCACTTATTTCAATAGGTTTAATGCCCATTTTTAATGCTTCTAAATGTATCATTGTGCCAAGTGATAAGTAGTAGAGTATTGCAGGTAGTGCAGCTGCTACAGCGACTTTCCAGTAAGGTATACCTAAAAACTCAGCCATAACAAAAGCCGCAGCCCCCATAACAGGAGGCATGAACTGCCCTCCGGTAGACGCTGCCGCCTCTACTGCAGCAGCATAGTCTGGTTTATAACCTACCTTCTTCATCAACGGGATAGTGAATGTTCCTGTAGTTACGACATTGCTTACGGCGGAGCCTGAAACAGTACCCATTAGAGCGCTTGCTACAACAGCTACTTTAGCAGGCCCTCCTGCACTCCTACCTGCAATAGCGTATGCTAAGTCTATGAAGAACCTTGCAGCTCCAAGTTCCTCTAGTAGTGCCCCGAAAATAATGAATAATATTACGAAGGATGCTGAAACACCTATCGGTATTGAAAATAATCCCTCTAAAGTCCACACTTGGTACTCTATGAACCTTTCTAAACCATAGCCTTTATGATATAGAAATGGCAAGTAGGGTCCTAAGAAAATATAGGCTATGAATATTGAAGCCACAATAGCTAATGGCGCACCTACGGTTCTTCTCGTTAATTCAAGAACAAAAGCTATTAAAATTATTCCAGCAATTACCTCCCATAAGTTTACACCGTGCATTCCTCTTTCCAATATTCTTTCAGGAGTTAAGTTTATTGTGAAGAAAAGACCAAGTGCGAAAAGCGATGCTAATAGAAGATACTCAATTTTTTTAAAAGACTTAACTTTTTTCGAGTATGGGTAAATTATTAAAGTTATAACTAGTGCGCCGAATAGATGGATAAATCTATGAATTTGCGGGTACGGCGGCCCGTAAAGACCTGTGTAGAAATGGTATATGGCCATAAATAGTGCTGTGAGTATCGAGAGAGAAGCTAGGGGCTTAGGTATTTTCCTCTTACTATACGCTAATTCTACTATCCCCCTCTTCTCCATGGGGCTAACACCTCTTTAGCATTAGGAACAGGATGTAGGGTATTTCCTCTATTTCCAGTTTAACTGCTTCACCACATTTACCAAACCATTGGAGATAATACCTATATATCTTACCATTAATGTTTACGGTTAATTTTTGAGGGGCTAAGTAAGCTACTTGGTATATTATGCTTTTAAATTTCACATTATCCTTAACATACAATATTATTTTTCCATTTTCCATTTTAACAGTACATTTATATCTTAATTCTCTATAATCATAGGTATCTGATGAGTAAACTACTTTCACAGGTTTTAGCATTGAATCTTCTACAACAAACTCCTCTACAACACGGTCCTTATCATAGGAGTGGAGAAAATTATAGGATAATCGTGTTCCATCGGAGACTATGTTCAAGAAATACTTCTTACCTGTGTAAATATTTTCTAATGTCAATACGGTAACGTGACTAAGCAGTATCATAAGTGCTGAAAAGATAAGAAGTAATAGTGGGAGAGAAAAAAGGAGTTGTTTTATTTTCAAAAGTTAATTCCCTTACCCTTTCATTTCAGACGGTATTAGCTCTTCAGGTATTTTGAAACCTAGCTCCTTGTAGTACTTTACTGCTCCTGGATGTAATGGTATGTTAACTCCCCAGAGAGCTTTCTCTAGTGTAACATATTTTTCAACAGCTGCATGAACACTCTTCCACTCATCCCTATGCTCCCATATTACCTTTAACAGCTTATAGACATCATCTGCAGACATTCTCGTTGTCGTCAACATTAAGACTCTGAATGCTGGGAAATACACTGTATGATCTATTCCCTCAAACGTCCCCGGGGGTATTTCAGCCATTTCGTAGAATGGATATTTCTTATAGAATCCAGGGTCAGTTATGGAGACCATATCTACTTTTCCTTTCATTTTAGTTAGTAGCTCTATTACTGGGGCTGATTTCGGTGGGTGAGAGAATATTATAGCATCTACTTTACCATCCATGAGCGCCTGAACCAGATCAGGCGCTCCACCATAAATTACCTTTGCCATATCATCGTAGGTTAAGTTGTAGTATGCTAGTATTCTTCTTGCCCCCAATTCGCCTGCGCTGCCTGGTCTATCTACTCCTAACCTTTTACCTTTAAGATCGTCAATAGATGTTATGCCTGCTTCCTTATTGACTATTATGTAGAAGTATCCTAGAACTGTTCCGAAGAGTGAACGTAGTTCTGAATGTGGCTTACCTTCATAGTCTCCTATACCATGATATGCCATGTAAGCTGTTTCTGCATGAGATATGCCCCAATCAACTTTGCCTTCATGCAGAAGCCTTATGTTTTCTACTGAAGCGGCGCTTGCCTCGGCTGAAGCCATGAACTCTGGAAGGTACTTATTAATTACCTCAGCCATAGCTACGCCCATGGGGTAAAGAGAGCCCGCTGTTCCAGCTGTAGCTATTATTAGTCTTTTCTTTTCAGGAGGCTTTAAAGCAATAGCTGTTGCTACGAGACCTATAATCACTATCGCTAATACTATAATTAAAATAGTTTTTCTAGACATGGAACTAAACCACCTCCTTAACTTTTAAAATATTTGCTCCAAGAGATTTGAAAACCTCGTAGAATGTGGGAAATGATTTACTACAATATTCTGCATCACTAATAACTGTTACTCCTTCAGCAATCATCCCAGCTATTGCTGTAGCCATAATTATTCTATGATCCATATGTCCGTCTATCCACGCTCCATGCAGTTTACTATGATGAATTATCATTTCGTTTTCCTTTAACTCTATTTTAGCACCCATTTTCTCAAGTTCCTTCTTTATAACAGCTGGTCTATCTGTTTCCTTAAGCCTAGACGACTCTATATTCTTCAAAACTGTTTTACCTTTAGCATAAGTACCTAAGACTGCGAGATATGGTATAGCGTCCGGTAAGTCTTTACAGTCAACCTCTACACCTTCAAGTTCCCCTATACTTCTAATAGTTATTCCGTCTAACCCGTAGTTTTTAACAGTAATATCTGCTTCCATTTGCTTTAAAATATCTACTACAACTTTGTCTCCTTGAACATCCCTAGTATCGACACCATAAATTGTTATTTCAGCATCCTCTACGAGCGCCCCTGCCGCTAGAACAAAACATGCTGACTCCCAATCTCCGGGAATTGTGAACCTATATGGCTTATATGTCTGTCCTCCATAAATGTGGAATATTTCGAAATTCTCATGATCTATTCTTCCCCCAACTCTTCTAACCCATTGGAGTGTCATTTCAATGTAGGGGCGCTCGTAGAGGTTAGGTACGAAGACTTCAGTGTCCTCTTCAGCTAAGGGCATTGCTATTAGAAGCGGTGTTAGCCATTGAGAATTTATTCCGGGAATCGTTGTTTTACCTCCCTTTACAACCCCCCTAATAACAACAGGGGGTTTTCCATCGCCTCTAACGGAGAAAGCTGCTTTAGCTCCTAGATCTTTCAGAGCGTCTAGTAGAGGCTGACCATACCTGCCTGGTTTATACCTTAACTGCTCATCTCCTGTAACTACGACATAGCTGTCTAGTAGAGCTGAAACAGCGTATGTTATGAAAAGCCCCGTACCTGAATTTCCAACGTTAAGCACATCATACGGTATTTTCAAATTACCTCCTGTTCCCTCAAAAACCCACTTATTACCCTCAATATTTACTTTCGCCCCTAATTCCTGAACGACCTTAGCCATGGAATAAGCATCCGCACAAGCATCGTGTATTATAGCTTCCGAAGTACCTTCAGCGAGAAGGCCGAAGAAGTTTGCTCTAACACTGTGGGATTTCGAAGCAGGAATTCTAGCTTCTCCTGAAAGCTGCCTAGTCTTCCTTACTATAAGCCACACCAATACTTGCCCCAAAAGATAATTTTTCAGAAACACTCCTAATTCTCTTTACGTCGAATATTTTAGACTAATATTTTTTAAGATATGCTGAAAACATTAATTCATGGGACACGATAATTACTACAGGGTTTCCCCGTGGTTAGAATATTTAAAATTCTTGGAATAGTGTATCCGGGTTGGAGATGCAAACTTACAAAGAAGCGTCCACAAGTTGAAATAAATGTTTGGGCAGTATACAGTATGAAAAGAAATCTAACGTTCACCATACAAGAAATAAAAGGTATAGGTAGAGAAAAACTATCGTCATTTCTTAGAAAACAAAAGAAAATACTGGACTTCTACATAGTACCTTGTAGGGGAATACATACCAAGTACATAGTAGCGGTATGGGATAAGCAAAAATATATTACAATGAAACTTCTTAACCTAGGATGTTTTCCACTAAAACCAGTCAACATCAAGCACGGTGTTGCAGAATGGATTATAGTTTGTGGGAGTGCTAAAAAACTTTTCTCAGTAATAGACACTATTACGAAACATAAAGGATACAAGCTAGCTTACGTGAAAACAGTTAAAGACATAACCGTAGGGTCTCCTTACTTAACAGCGAAACAGCTAATAGTGCTTAGAGAAGCTTTAAATAAAGGATACTACACATACCCTAGAAAAATAAGTCTAAGAGAACTAGCAGAAAACTTAAAAATATCAACGTCTACATTAGCGAAAACCTTAAGGCTTGCGGAGAGGAAAATATTAGAAAACATTATAGCCTAAAACCATGATCAATAATAGCAATAACTCGTTAGAACATTTTCATGCCTGATCATTGCTTTAAGAATCACTCTCATTATTGTAAATAATTCCGTTTCAAGCAAAATTCCAGAAGGAGCTATAGCCATGTTCATTCTTAAATAGCGTTGTCATGAAAGACGTTTTTACAATATTTGCCATATTTTTCACCCTTTCACCGTATTTTTCTTCATTTTATATTTCCTTACACAAAGCTACTCATACTGCAATCATCGTCGTTACTGGTCATATAAGTGTTGGCGATACTGTACACGTCTCTCTAACATAAAGCTTGTATCCTACGTATATTAGTAGGCTGTAACTCCAAAATATGGACCTTAAGTATTGTGAAAGCCTACTATATTTGTAAACTCGGAAGTTAACTTCATGCTATCATGTTTCTCATAGAGCCAAGTAGTTGTGCCTGGTTCGAGCACGAACAATACTTAACCCGGCTAAGAAAACTCTGCAAAAGCAGAATACCCGAAAGTAAACATGTACATTGCCATTGAGGATAAAACCACTAAACAGTCTTCCTTAGCAGCAAAACCTAGCAATGGTAAGTGCGAGAGCTGCTCAAAGGCAAAGCGTCTATAAGGTCTTGGTATGCTAAGTATTTCCCTAAGAAAAAGTTCTCAAAGAAAGCGAAAGAACGTTGAAAAGAATAATCCATGAAGTAGAAAAGACCAAAAAGAATACTAAAACTGGCGTCACTTATGCATGGCATATCGAGGGCAGAATACGAAGCAGAATTCGTGAAGGAAAAGCCTTAGAAAAATCAGTAAAAAGCTATGAAACAGTGTTTAAAGGTATAGTTGTAAAGTTAAAGATTAAGAAAGTAAGTGTTAAAGTAAAAGCATAAAAACATCGTTTAAACAACCGGATTTAGGAATTGCATTTTCTTGGAATGTTAAAAAGAAGTTGAAGTTTAGACTTATGCTCCATAGTATGTGAACATTACGAAGTCTCCTACACCCGTTTTCTCAATAATACCGTACCTTGTTACCCAACCGCCAGCTCCATTAGCTCTTCTTACTGCTCTACCGTCGAAACCTGCTATTTGACCGTTAACTATGGTGTATGCAGCGTATTTTCTAACGGGGTCAACTATTACAACGTTAGCCCTAGCGCCGGGAGATAGGTTTCCTAGCTCCTTAACCCACCATTCTTGCTCTGTTCTTTCAGCTAGTAGTTTAGCTGGATTATATGTCATTGTTGCTACAGCATCTATTAAGCTTAGTATACCTTTCTCTGCAAGTTCAAGTATCGCAGGTATGTTGTCTCTAGTATCTCCGAAACCTTTCATTGTAGCATCTGCTTCACCATCAGATATCAAAATGTTTACTATGCCTTTCTTTAATGCTTCATAAGCTACTTTCTGAGCTTCAGGATCCATGAATACTGCGTCTCTAAGACCTCTAGCTGTTGTTAAGTGTGTTGTAACGAACTCTACGGAGACGTTAGGTTTCTTAGCTAACTCAACAATTCTCTCCATATTTTCAACAGGGTCTCCGTGGGAGCCGAAGGCAACAGCTGTTGCATGCCCTAAATGCACTGGTCTCTTACCCGCAATATCGACAACTCTTTCAGCATGGTCTGGGCATTGAGTGTGGCTCATGAAGTGCATTTTCGCCTTATAAGCTATCTCTATAACCGCATCTAAGCCTTCATCACTTAATATGAAGTGACCCATATGGTCCTTAATGGCTACAGCTAATGCTGCTGTACGTACGACAATCCTATTTCTCGAAATCTTTGTTAATGCTTCCTCCTCGTCCATTTCCCCTCTGAAGAACTTTATCTTATCTTCCACGGAAGCTCTTGGAGCAAGTATTGCAGGTGCACCTATAAAGCAGCCAACATTTAATGGTAGTCCTCTATCAACCTCTGCCCCCAGCAGTGAAGGAGCCATTAAAGTATTTCCAGCGCCAGCGGTTAACACTACAGTATCTCCATGGGCAACAGCACTAAATGCAGGAGCAGTAGTTACTTCAAACAAATCGTAAATATGCATATGTATGTCGATTAAACCTGGAAACACGTATAGTCCTTTAGCATCAATTATTGCATCTCCTTTCTCGGGAGTAATTTCGTCTTTAACCTCCTCAATCCTACACCCCCTTATAGCAACATCCTTAATAGCGTCAATCTTATTAGCAGGATCTACAACCCTACCTCCCTTAATGATTAACCTACCAGTAGGCTTAACAACCTTCAACGGATCGTAGAGTCTATCCTCTTTAATGGTTGCTAACATATCAGGAAGTTGAGCTACTTTAACCTTATAAGACACCAAGAAGTCACCCACGGAAAAGGATAGGATATAAATGTTTTATCTCTTGTTATCTACATATAAATCAATCTAGACAACATAAATCTATATAGATACTCCTTCATGATAATTTCAATAAGATTTATTCCATTGTTTCAAAAGAAAGAGGTGAATCTATGGTAAAGTTTATTCAGTCTCCTAAGTAAGTTGTAAATAATATTATTTTTACTATCCGCTACATGGTGATTTTTATGGGTAAACAAGAAGAAATCACTGTCTCATTTGAGGAATTAAGAGCTGCGATAGTTGGCTACGTCGTTGCAGTAGCTATCGGTTTTACCCTTTATGTGTTGATGGTAACTTTGCCTACAGGTGAATATTGGCTACCATATAGTGAAGTTGCTGCTAAAGCCGTAACAGATGCATTCTATAGGTTAGTATGGTTTATTGAGGATATGACTGAGGCACAGTTCTATGCTAGTGTTCCTGCAGGGATATTTCTATGCGTTTTCGGCCTTGTAGCATGGTATCTTGACAAAATAAAGTCTAAGTATGCGGGTTTCTCAATAAGCTACGGTACTGGGTTATGGCCATGGGTTTTCGTAGCGCAAACGCTAGGTCTCTTTGTTTCAGTTTACGTATGTAACTACCTTGAAGTACTAGCACATACTGATTTCGGCTGGGTACCAACATTTGTTCCTTTCGTAAGCATACCGCCAGCAGTTATTTTCGTCTACGGTAAAGGATGGAAAAACGTTTTAACAGGAGCAGTACTTGGTGGGATAGTAGGTTTCCCAATAGCATGGTTTGTTATAGACAAGTTGCTTAGACCTTGGGAATTACCTGCAGTTATAGGTAACGTAACTGGTATGTGGGTTGGAACAATAGCTGTACTTGAAATCTGCAGATACCTGCCATGGATGAAACTTCCATCAAGCTCTAACCCCTCTAAGGAGGAAAAGAAAGACTCACCGCAAATAAAGATAACAGTTACATGGTTCCTAAGGAGGGTATTAGCCGACTTCACCGAGGCACAATTCTGGGGTAATGAAATAGCGAGTCTAGGCATGATATTTGGAGCTATACTGAGCTGGTTCCTCGACCCAAAACACATAGCATATGCTTCAGTACTATTCCCAGCAATATTTGCATCGCAAGTTGTAGGTTCAGCAACAGGCATATTACTCTACCTTAAATGGTGGAAGATAAAAGGATGGTATCCAACATTCGTACCCGTTGTCAGCGTAGGACCAGCGGTCGTACTAACTTTCGGTGGAAGCATTCCAGTAATTCTCGCAGGAGGAATCCTAGGAGGGATAATAGGGCCAGTAGTTGCAGACCTAATAATAAGATCACTACCAAAAGGATGGCATCCAGTAATAGGAAATACGTTCTCAATGGCATTTTCAACAGCATTAGTAGTTATAATAATAAGGTACTTCTGGGCATTCGGCCTACTGTAGAGTAAATTAAAATAAACTTTAACTTTTTATTTCTCTAAACATTGAGAAAGCTTCACCCTAAACTTCACCTCCTAAGCCTTGCTACAAACTCACAATATGGGTCGCCTTTAGCAATACATTTAACCTCCTCAATGAACATCATTTTACCTGTTAATTGTAGTAGCAGCCCTGCTATTATTCCTCTAAAGAAGTCCCCTGTAGGTTCTTTAGAAGGTTTACACATAGCGCACTCTATGTTATCATATATTCTCACAACATATGTTCCATTAGGAAGCGGTTTAAACTCCTTCATGATACCCCAGCCAATAGCTTTAACTAAAGCCTTAATGAGTAGAAGGAATTCTTCGTCAGATGCAGTATAGTCTTTATAACTTCTGTAAATACTCTTCCCAACTTCAACACCTAAATAGTATAGGAAAACTCTTCCAGCTCCCCCAAACTCGGCTTTAACATCTCTAAAAAGACCTCTAGACATAGCTTCACTAATAATCCATGCTCTCCTACCAAGAAGTAATATAGGGAAATGAGCGGTATCTATGACTAGACCTTTAAATAAGGGTTTAATTGCACGGGCATCTTTAACATCCTTTAAACCGGAAATATCATTAACTACCTTGTTTATAGGTGTCTTGGTTTTAGATATATCAAGAAAAACTGTTATCTCAATATTATCATTTAGACTAGCGATGTTAGAGTATAGGGGCTTCATGTTGTGTTTAACAAGGAAACTTGTAAGATCGTGAAGAACTTCAGGCCTATTTACAGCAGTAATTAAAAGACCTATAAGCTTCCTGCCTGGAAGGTAAATCATTCTCAAAAGCTCTAAAGCACTACCCAAATATGTAACACCTCCACTCTATTGCCATTTTAAAGTGTTCAAAAACTCTTTTTTTTTTTTTACGGAGGAACATAGATTTCTCGGTAATTTAGGCTTATATTTATGGAGTTTATTTACCAGTAAACATGTTGAGCTGGTTAGTTTTCTAAAAATAGTTGTATATGTCAATTTTTAGTAGGGAACCGGAAAGTGGGTGTTGTTTGTTATGGTTAATGTGCGTTCTATGACTAAAGAGGCTTTGCTTTCAGCTTTTGCTGGAGGGTTTATGGCCTATATGAGATACCTTGTATTCGCGGGAATCGCTAAGAAAGAAGGATTCCCTAATGTTGCTAGGCTCGAAAGCGCCTGAGAAATGCCCTATATGCGGTGTTTCCCGAGAGAAGTTCGTGAAGTTCTAACTACAATAATCTTTTTACTCAGATGTAGTACCTACCTTGTTCTATGCATTTTAAGTAAGAAACTTAGCTTCCGAGTTGGAGAGTTAGTGGAGGAGGTGCTTGTTTATTGTCCCATAATATGAGGGCTTTAGCACCATCATTAATCATAGTTATAGTTTTAGTTTTCGTTATGCTTTTGGCTCACTGGCTTAAATCTGCTTTCGTTATAGGTAGTATCGTTCAGACAGGGTCATATAATGTTTCATCTACTTTAGTTGAAGAAGTATTTGAAAGTGAAGCATTTGAAGCTAGAATTATCTATCCTAAGAAGGTTAATGTAGGAGATAAGATACGTGTTAAAATCAATGTTAAAGCTAAGAGAGATTACATATTATCAGCTGTAGCACTTAAAGCTCTATCTCAGCCGGTGCCAGGGTTTATTATGTGGTGGTGGAAAGCTTTCTACGAAAACGCAACAAAATTTACTACACCAGTAAAAGAGTTTTCAGCAACCTATACTTTTAGACCTCCAGAATTATCTAGGGGATTAAACGTAGAATTACATATAACACCTACTAAACCTAAGGAACCTCTATTCATATTCTTTGCTAGGCCAATTACTGTAAGCATAGATGTTGTAGGTGCTAAGGAAGACTAAGCAAGAATATTAACTATGTTTCCATTATATCTCAAATGGAAAATAGGTGACGTGCAATGTCTAATATTCGGAAGAAAGTTTTAGATAAAATTAAGGAAAGAAATATGTAAGGAACTAGAATTTCCAGCTGAGCTACTACTTAAACCTATTCTTGAAGCAGGTAAGATTAAGGAAGCAAAAGAACTTATACTCTACTACGTTCATGTCTTAAGGAAGGTTCAAGAGAAGCTAAGAGTATATGAGGAAGAAGAGTACGAAATACATGCTGGTGCTACGGGTTTTGTGCTTTACCCGCCAATTCTCCCGAGATTTCCCGAATAAATGCTGTTCCTAATCTCACATACTATCTCGTTAGAACTGCTAAGTTTTCTTAGACAATAACTATATCTATGCTACTGTAGCTTGTTATGCTTAGAGGTGTGGAGTTATAGGATTAGGTCGGGGTTTCGGTAGAGGAAGAGGTATGGGCAGAGGTTTTGGTAGAGGCATGGGCCCCATAGGTTATTGTATTTGTCTAAAATGCGGCTATAGGGTTCCTAAGCAGCCAGGCGTTAGATGTTTAGAAATGCGCTGTCCTAAATGTGGTGCTGCAATGGTTAGGGAAGGATCATACCATCATAGACTCTATTTGGAGCGTTTAAAGAAGAATAAACAGTAGCAGTTTGGGTTATGTGTTTAACTGTTTAGTGATACTGTAAAATATATGTAAGATAAAACATATTTTGTGCTATAGCACAAAAAGTATTAGGCAAGAGTAATGCATGAAGAAGCTAAGGTATTAATACCAACAGAGAAGCCTGGAGGCTTAGAAGCTAGAATTTATGCTCACTGGGAAAATGCTCCAACATACACTATAATTCACATTGTAAATGGCCAAGTTAGAAGTGTGAGCGTTATTGAGCTTGGAAATAGGAAATTATTAGATATAATTTTTAGTCAAGGCGTGAACATTATTATTGCTCATTCTTTAAGTACTAAAGCCTTGGAAACACTAACGAGAACAGGTAGGAAGGTTGCCTTAGCACCGCTAATAAGAGTTAGTGAGGCGCTGAAAATGTTTCTAAAAGGGAAACTTTGTTATGTGAGGTTAGAGAGGATGTGCAAGTAACTTTCCGCCCGCTCATATACCTATACTAACCGCTCCCCGCCCAACCGAGGAGCAGGTATCGGAAATCCGGGGTCACCAGCACATTTATAACCTATTAACACTGTATAAGCTTATTGATCGACCTTAAAAACCTACAAACAGAAAAACAGTTTCTAAACCCTTACTCTTCTCCAATATAGCTCCATGCACAATTAAAATTAAAATCACTGATAGAGGAACGAATAATAAACCTATGAACCCTTCTATTATCCATGGGTCTTTAGTTACTTGAAGCATTAAAGTAGCATAAATGTTCGCTAAAGCGTGGAAGCTTATGGGGATCATAATGTACTTTACTCCTTTAACTAGAACCCAAGCTGCAATAAATGTTAGCGCTGTGTGAAATAAGGTTGCGATGTTTCTCTCAATCGCACCTGGAAGCAGTTTAAACCATTCAACACCAAGCCCATACTGTAGGAATATTGCTTGAAAAACATATATTATAGGAGCTTTCACTAGACCCCCATCCTAAGCCTAATGAGATAAGTTCTCTAAGCCCTAATTTAATTTCCTTTGAAACATATTTTAACAGTGCAAACCTTACAGGTTCTTCAAACACCCCGGCTAGAATAGATGAAGATAATGCTATGAAAACGTAATTTCCTTGAAACCACCTAGTAGTAGTTAAGAAAGGTAGCCTGGCAATTAATGCTACAAACCATCCGCTGCTGGCAACTAGTGCTATAAGCCATTTTTGAAAATCACTTTTAGAACTAATAGCTAAGACAATAAAAGCCGGCACTAACGCTAAGATGACAGGTATCAGCGACAATAGATTACGAAGCATAATACCACTCAATCCCTGCTATTGTAATTTGGAAGCTAAGCAATATTTAAACAGAGAGACAAATAACATTTAAAAGATAGCATTCTTAACTCTTAATTAACATTATTTAAAAGAACATACAACAATGAATAATTAAGTTTAAGTGTTTGTTTTAATTTTAGCAATAAAAACACCTCGTCAATAACGTCTTTGCTGCCATGTTTTGATTTTTAGAAAAATTTTCCCATAATGCCTACATTCTGTTGGGAAAACCATAGAAATATTTGATATGCCTTTTTTCGGACATGGTGGAAAAATATGATAGAGTATCTACTACTATTATTAACCCTAATAATAGGTGTATTGCCGCTTAGAGAGAAAATACCTGATGAAGCAGAGTTCTAGAGAAAGTTATTAAGGTAACACAACCCCTCCTTACCTTTTTTGTGGAGAATTTCTTAAGGAATAGTAATCTGCTGTAGATTTAAATTCTAACGTATCTATTACTTTTTCTAGGTAGGTTGCTAGTATGCTTACGGTTTTACCTGTGGAAGATATTGCCATAGATCAAAGCTTAATTATCAGGAAGTCTTTAAGTTTCTTCGAGAAGTTAGATGAAGTTGATTTAACTATTGTTGAAAAAATAGAAGAACATGGTCCTAGAAATATCTTAGCGTTATCTAGAATCCTGAATATGCCCAAATCAACTGTTTACCGTAGAATACAAAAGCTCTTAAACATGGGTCTAACAATAGAGCCCATCATAAATTACAATAAGCTGGATCTAAGATGCGGTGTAGTTCTAATTGAACCTACAACGGGGTCATTAGTAAGACTTTACACTGTAGTATCAAACATTCCATGGTTCTACAAGTTTGTAGTAGCTAATATGAACACTTTAGTCGTAAGATTTTATGAACCAAGAAGATATAGTGGTCTTGTTGAGAGAATAGTTCAAGCATTGAAAAAGATCGGTATTGTAGATAAATATTACTTAACATACACGTCTATAGAATTAGCAAGTAGTAAGGTTGATGAAGAATATTTCGATAAGAAGCTTAAAATAGTGAAGCTAAAGTGGAGTAAATGGTTTAAAAACATAACCGAGGAACGTAGACTCAAAAACGCTCAAGAATTGAAGTACATGGAAAAAACATTATGTAGACTTGAAGTAGATCCTATTGATGTTAAGATAATTAGTAAGCTTCAGAAAAATGCATTCCAAAGACTTAAAGAAATAGGGGAAGAACTAAATCTATCAATGACAACAATACTTTATCATTACAAGAAACATATTGTTGAGAGGAACGTGATTTTAAAGTATACTCCAAGAATAATGATATATCATCCTGACTTATCATCCTATCTTATAGGGTTTATTAGCTTTAGAAACGGAAAAGCTCTTAGAAACTTTGTATATACATTGTGGAATACTCCAATACTTAGAAGGATAAATAAGGTTTTAGGGGATTCAACAATTTTCGCAAGTATTCTTATACCTAGAAACGAGATAATTAAATTCCTAGTATTCATGGATACTTTATGTGAAATAGGGATAGTACATAGTTATAAACTGTACTTTGCATATTTGAAGACTCTCTCAAGCTGGACATTACCTTCCAAGCTGTTCAAAGAGGATTACTGGGAAGATGGCTGGTCTAGGATAAAGAGAGTAATTTTAGAAAATAAAAGGACATGGAATAAAGTACCACATAGTTCTGTACCTTAACCATATCTGACAGCACTACATTTTCCTTAAACTCTTGATTATGATTAGAAGTATCGATACTTTTTAATTTATGCATGTTTTGAAGGATATTCTGAAGTGTTAAGGTTGTTTATGGTAGTTGGGCATAGAGCTAATGCTCCCAGAATACTTAGATGGTATCTTAAAATAGGGGTGCCGATAATTGAGGTTGATGTGAGATACATTAATGGCGAATTTCTAGTACTTCACGGTCCAAGCTCCATTAGAAGAGCGAGTATCCCTGGGAAGATAATGGCTTGGATAGATTACCACTTCTTCTACCGGGATCCCTTGCTTAGACGTGTAAAACTGGTTGAAGTACTTGAGAAGGTTAATGGCAGAGCAGACATAAACATTGATATTAAGCAGCCAGGTTTTGAAGAAGACCTCTTAAACCTAATAAATAGTGTAGGTTTTGAGGGAAAAGTGTACGTTACATCTCAAATACATCCAATAATTAGGAGGATAAAGGAGCTAAATAGCAGAATATTGACCATAGCATCTTTAAACATTCTACCCATAGACCCTGTGAAAGTAGTATTAGATGCCAAGGCAGACATCGTATCGGTGCATGTAAGCATAGTTTCACGTGAACTAATAAAGCAGTTTCATGAGGCAGGGTTGAAGGTGATAGCTTGGACGGTAAACGATAGAGAAACAATACTTAAACATATGGAACTAGGCGTAGATGGTATAGTAACGGATAGACCAGACATAGCACTAAATGTAATTAAACATAGAGAGACGGTACTGAAAAGGTGTTTGCCTTGAAGAATAGTATTGTCTCCTTATTTTTCATATGTCTCGTAGTATTGGTTCTACTCTTTCCACATCCTACGTTGTGATGTATTGGCGTGATCTACAAAGGAGTCTGCATGGGCTATCGTTATAGGTTTAAAAGGTTACGCTATGCACTCATTTTTCGATGGCAAGAACTTGTACACATGCGGTTATAACCACCGTTACGTCGGTGACAAGTATGAACCTGCACCCTTTATTGCTAAATATAATATCGTAGAGGAGGAGCTGAAATGGTATAAGGTTATTGAGGATGTTAGAGGGTGGGCCTATAGCGTACTCTTGAAAAAAGGTAAAGTTATTATTGCAGGTTTCTCAGCTCCAGGAAACGGTTTTCTTATATGTTTAAGCGAGAACGGCGATTTTCTATGGGGGTATATAACACCTAATTGCCTTTATGGACTATTAGATTTAGGAGATGAAATTTTAGCGTATGGTAGTAGCCAAGCAATACTGTTTAAGGAGAACGGTAAGGTAGTTAAGAGTTTGTTTTCGAAGTCAAAAACTCCTTAGGAGAATGGGTTCCTGTAGATTTTAAAGCAGTAAAATATGTGGACGAAAAAATCTATGCTGTAGGTTATCGGTTTAGCTTGGTTTCAACTAGGAATGGAGTTTTTGACGGTCACTTAATATGTTTAGATAAGAACCTTAATCCATTATGGGTCGTAGGTTTTGGACTCAAAGATCTCGGTGACCACTACATGACGGTAAGCTACCATAATAACTACTTGTTCGTCGGAGGTTTTGATGAAAAAGGAAACATGATTTTAATGAAGCTTAGTACCGATGGTAACCCTGTTTTAGCAGAATATGTTAACTATGGAAGTAAGGGAAGCATAGTAGCAATACATGTAATTAACAATACAATTTACCTCGTAGGTAATATGGAAAAGCAAGGTGCAGGCTCAGGTGACTTAATGGTTTTGAAAGTAAACGAGGAACTTCAGATTCTAAAAGCTTACATTATAGGGGGAAGCCTAGGGGATTTCTGTTTCAAATCATTCTGGGCAATAAATGGCATAGTAGTTAGTGGTAAAACATTTACGTGGACATTGAACAAGGCTTCAACAGACTCGTACCCGTTAATAGTATATTGGCCTCTACAGTTCGTAGGAGAAGTAAGCTGGAAAAACAAGAAATGGGAACCTATTGTAGTAGAGGAGGAACATAAGCTTGAAACTACTTCCCTAAATAACACTTCTGCGCTTAAATT
This sequence comes from uncultured Desulfurococcales archaeon, assembly GCA_964496035.1. Taxonomy (GTDB): domain Archaea; phylum Thermoproteota; class Thermoprotei_A; order EX4484-217-1; family EX4484-217-1; genus EX4484-217-1. Next base: position 26,808 of record CAZBXI010000007.1, on the reverse strand, counting down.
AGAAGTAAGACATACTAGTGCGAAATTGCGAAATATAGTAAAGAAAAATTTAGTCTAGTAAATCAAAATCCCTTAGTATTTTTCGCTAAAGCTGAAATACTGGCAACTACAATTACACCATCAACCACTCCTAAACACGTTGCAAACATGAACTTACTATATGTTATAACAGTAGTAGCCTTAGTAAGCGTGATTGGTGTGATTGTCTACTTTATAGCCAGATATTTAAGATCATGGTAAATCCTCCTGTACTTCATTACCCTATGGTCATACCTTATGTTGCTGGAAACTCTCCATGCTATAGTAATTCTCCGAAGTATATGTTATTTAAAAATTCGTGGTCTTTTTCAAAGTGCAATCGTCGCTGTAATAATTATTACTATAACTAACGCTGTATAGAGAGTTTCCGGGATAGGTATAGGAACTGGTTCTTCCTGATTCGGTGTTGCTAAATGTTCTTCAAGTGCAGAGTCGCTTACCTCTAAGTTCACGTCAGCGAATTCTATCGTTGGAACATACCAACTTAGATAGTAGCTCTCCCAGCTTAGATGAGTATTTATTAGGGTTACATCGTATATTGTATTTAACGTTACGTTTTCACCATAATCATTATTAATCCATTCTAGGTTCCCAATGTAGTTGCCCATGTCAGCTAGTATGAAGAAGTCACTGTATGTTCCCTCATCTCCTGCATATGTGAATGTTCTAGTATGCCCGGATGCAACGTATCCATTAGTATTAAAAACTACTATTTGGCTGCCGTAGTCGTTGTTGCTTCCACCTACAGTTTTAAACCATATCAAATTCCCTTTTGAAGAAACTTTAGCTATAAATGTGTCGTAGAAACCTGAACCATAAACATCAGCAGAACCTATGACATATATGTTACCCTCTCTATCAACGCTGACATCGCTAGCCCATCCCTTAGTAACATTAAAGTATTTCACCCAAATAACACGGTAGTCACTGTTGAGAAGTCCTACAATAGGATGGTTGCTGGAAACACCTACGAAAACTCTAGTTGTTTCATTCAATAGCGCAATACTATATCCTGTACTGTAACTGTAACTGCGGCTTTTGAGAATTTTCCCTGTTTCAGTAGATATTTCTAAAAACACAATACACGAACCACCCTCGTAGGGTTCTCCGCGGACAACAGCGTATATTACGCCGTTCTTCAGAAACGCTTTGTGGACAACGTCATCCCTATCACGATTCCATGCTTCGGAATAGTACTGTGCAATCTGTTCTAAGCTTAAATCTGTTTTATTAAGTTTAACAAAGTATACCTCATATCCCCAAGGCTTACCGTTAATGAGAAGATATATGTAGTTTTCATCAGCGAAAATAGCCTTCACATACTCTACATTGTAAGTGTTTATGCTCATTTTCTTTGCCCATAAAAGCCTACCGCTCTTATCGAACTTAACTAGGAGAGCATCAGTTACATCGTTGCCAACACTTATGTCTCCTCCAACATAGTATCCATCAGAAGTGTTTAGAGCAGCTAAAAATCTCACCTCTCCTCCGTCCGTTGATTGAATATGCTTCTGCCATATAACCGACGAGTTAGGTTCAAGAAGCGCAATAAATCCCTCATATCCGCCTCCAGAACCAGCGCTGTAGGACCTACCATAGACAAATATCTTGCCATTGTCTAACAGAATAAACCTTGCAAAATCGTTGCCGCTTAACCCCAGAGTTTTGAACCACCCTGTAGAATCGCAGTTAGTAACTGGTAAGAAAAGCATAGCAAGGAAAGCAAGAATAATGAAAACAACAGCATATCTTCTAACCATACTCTCGCTAAAAACAGTGGAAAATAAAGGGAATATAACTAAATTATGGATTAGCAGTATAGATTAGTGCTACATAAAACCATTTTGAAAATACTGATCCTCTCATGATGCTTAGATTAAAGTTGTTTTCTAAGTTAATTTTTCAGAAACTCTTCTTAATCTTATAGATAGTTCTTCGCATAGGCTCTTGTTAAGCCATATTGGAGGAGTATTAACCCATCTTGCTCCATCGTAGAACGATACAGTTATCCTAGCTTTCTTCCCAAACTCGGTATCGTATATTCTAACCCACAGGTTTACTTTCTTACCTGAAACCTTAAAACCACCACTTATTTCTCTAACACCTTTCTTTTCAATATCAACGATAACAGTCATGGAAACCACGTCAATACATGACTACATTTAGGGAAGTACAGCTAATAACCTTACTCCCTCATAGCCTTTTCAACACATACCTTGCCTATGCGTTTCCCCATTGATGATAGAAGTGCTTCACATTATTTTTGTAAATATTTTTATTGTTCTTTCAAATTGTTCAGGGTTTTGAGGGCTTATGTAGTATTTTTCTCCATTGCAGCTTTCTATTATTATGGTTTTTTCTATGTCTGTTGCGTAGAAATATATGTGCTTACTGTCTTGCACAATTACATGGGTTAGTATCTGCTTTACCATCCATAGAGCTATGTGTGTTAGAAACCATCCTTCGATCTTAAACTCTCGAGCAACATCTTCTAAACTTGTTTTCTTAACGTATCTTACTTTGCTGTAGGGAATGAATATGCTATTGAAGATACGTTGGATAACTATTCCTCTACTTGTTAGAGTAAATGATCGGGGAAAGTAAAGGTATGGTACTAGAAAACCTCCAACAACCAATATCATTTCCATTAGAAGATTTGGTGAGAAAAGCCCTTCAACAAAAATAATTACGCATATGCAGAAGGCTGTGAAAAATATTGGAAACCATAGCCCCTTAAAAACTTTAAGGAATGAACTAAACGAGGGTTTAAACTCATAAATTATACATCCGAACTCCTCCACCATACCACCGCATCGTGCGCGTCGAAACAGGTACAGTAATATTTTCAAGAAGTAATAATAGGGATTTTAAGAAATATATTTAATAACGACTACTAAGTTTCATCAACTTGAAATACATTGGCAATGGGTGTGATAATTTTTATGTCTAAGGTTAAAACATTATTATTGTTTACCTTCCTAATTGTTACTATTGTCCTGCTAGCTTTTCTCAGCTGGCACTACTTCTCTCTAAAAGAGAAACATAGTTTACTAATAAATGAGTTCTCCAGGATTAAGCATGAACTTGAGAGTTTAAACAGAAGCTATATCATATTGCTTGAAAAATACACCCACTTACATGCCGATTTTAATAAGTTATCAATGGAATATAAGATACTGGAGGAAAAGTACAAGAGACTTTTAAAGAACTATACTAACCTACTTAGTGAATACGATTTTCTAGCTGAAAGATATAACGCATTAATGGAAGACTATCAGGAACTATTACGTGCCTTTAATGAGCCCCTATCTTACGAGGAAATCCCTACAATTGAAGAGCTAACCTACTGGCTTACTTTCGAAGACAATACGGATAAAATAGCTTACAGCTACCCTAACTTCATATGTGGTGATTTCGCTTTCATGCTTGCTTTACACGCTAAATTGAAGCATTGGGATATGGGTGTTGTCGCAATAATAGGTTATGATGAACAACATAAACCCTTCGCCCACGTATTTAATGCGATAATATGTAAGGAAGGCCTAGTTTATGTTGAACCTCAAACAGATGACGTATGGTGGTATAAGAATCACGAGGAGATAACTAGGGGGAAATGGTATAGATACCCTGGTAAAGGGAATATTTACGTAGAGGAATACATAATAATATTAAGGTACGACTAATACAGTCCACATACTTCATTTATTACTTGCAGAGGAGTGGAATGTCGCAAAACATGAGAAACCTTACTAGCTTAGTTCAGAATATGCTAAGGAGTATATTAGAAACATCAAATACTCTATTATCCGTAAAGTATACGACATCGTGTGTAAGAACATTATATCAAGATATTTAAGGAATATTAAAACTGGAAAATGTTTAGATGCTAGTTGCGGACCCGGTGTTTGTGGTTTATTCTTGAACATAAGTTTTCTAAAGAGGTTATTTCTCTAGACATTAATGCCTATATGCTAAAGTATGTTAAGAGTATGCTGGACAAGTACTATGTTTTCTTACATATTATTCACGCTGATATAAATTACATGCCCTTCCGCAGCAATGTTTTCGAAGTTGTTCTTGCTGAAGGAGACTCTTTAACTCAAAGACAAGATAGAAAAAGTGTCGCTAAGAGCTTAAACGAAATATGTAGAATTCTCAAGACCAAAGGTTTACTCTTAGGCTCCTTTAGCAACATGTACTCTAGGATTATAGCAAAAACTATCACAATGGACAGCATTGAAGGCATTAATGAAGTTTTAGAGATGATAAAGAATAGGGAATTGGTTATTCGTAAACCGGAATGTGGGGAATCTAAGATACAGCTATACTATGTTAACGGGTTTAAGAAGCTACTAGAGGATATTGGGTTTAAAATGCAAAATTCAATCCTCTGATAGTTCTTACAACAACCATGCCTAAGGATCTTATTGAAAAACATTTTAGCAAAATGGTGGAAGCGGAACTTAAGTTATCACGTGACCCTAATCTGGTTCCCTTAGCTCTAAGAAATCATTTTACATGTATTAAAGCGTAGACTCTCATTTGCAGTACTGTATATATTATTAATTATTATGTGTATATGTATATTAATATAGTACAGTACGAGCTGGGGGCTACTGTTTGTCATCCAGAGTTGTTGGTCGCGGCGTTTGTCCTAAATGTGGTAGGGAGGGTTCTGTAGTTCTTAAAGAGTTAAGTGGTAAAATTTACGTTTATTTTAAACACGGCCGTAAATGGTGTTATTTGGGACCGCTTGAAAACGTTGATTTAAGCAAGGTTATCGTTGATCTTGGTTACCACACCTTTACTACTAAATTTGCCGAATATTTTAAGTCTTATTTGGAGAAGGTATCTATGAACTACGCTGTGGTTTTCATTATAGCTTTAGCACTCCTACTTTCAGCGTACGGTATAGGTACTGGAGGCTATGTTTACGGACATATTGTTCTCACATTAGTTATTCTTTCTTCGCTTGTATTCATAACCCTAATAGCATTTTATGAGAAAAAGTACTTATCGAAAGCAAAGTATGAGATGTTAAGTAAAATTCTTGAGCAAGGTATGTTTCAATATATTGTCATCTCTTTCCTAACATTTGCTGCTGTCTCTTTTGCATCCATGCCTTTAACATGCCCATTAAAAATCACGTTAACTGGAAAAGCCCATAGCTACGGAGTGGTAATGAGTATTCCACTAACTTCAATTATACTGTCATCGACATGTCTAACTGCAATGCTCAGGCCCATATGGTTTAATAAGGGAGGTAAATATGCAATAGCGTATGTTGTAGCTATACCTACAATATTCTACATTACTCTGTTTACTATAGCTAGTGCCCATTTGAGATCCATTATTGAATGGTTGTTCTTTTCAGCAGTAATGCCCTTCGCACCTATATTAGCCGTAATTGCTATAACTTTAGCTCAAACATATTTAATATCGCTAATAAAAACTATTTTGTCAACATAAAAACGCTATATAAAACTAGAATGTTTTCCTATCTTCCTGAACGGTAAATGAAGAGTCTTCATGTTTCATTTAAACTAAACTTAGGTCACAGTGAGGTCAATTATAGATTTAAACACTCTTTCACCATTAAGAAACACTTTTACATGGTATTTCGTATGAGGCTTAGGAGGCTTAAACGGAACTACAATACTTTTATGTTCTGTTTCGTTTAGCGCAACGGTATACTCATATTTTTCTACAATAGTTTTCGTTGACTTATCGATAATTACTACATCTATTGTTCCATTTGTTGGACCATTAACAATAACGTACAGTTTAGCCTCTTCGCCAAATTCTACATGACTAGGATACCAGAAAGCTTCAATATCCCATGGGTGATATTTTGAGATATTTACCATGAGTATTCCGCTGTAGTCAAATGTTTTCTGCGAAGTTAATGTATAGAATCCTAGTATTTTAGCTAAGCAATTATACTTAACAGAGAAAGTATAGTTTACTGGAATTACTTCCCCATATTCCTTAATATATCTTTTTATTACTTCTGAAAGTTCATAATTGTTTGTTCCAATGCTAAAACGTATGGTATCTATTTCTCCAGCATCTAAAACATGGTGTGCCATAATAGGCATAGCATCTAGTCTTCTAGGAAAATCTAATAGAATATTGTAAACATACACTACTGGTTCAACACGGTTAATTGTAATACTGTAAGGTAAAGTATTATTGAATATTACTAAGTATTTTATTTCAAAATTATCTAGTTCACTATTTACCCATTTAGTTTGAATTTTTAAGATTACTACCTTACATAACTCAGCACTATTTAGCGTAGACCATATGTAAAAAGTTACAGCAGTAAACACTATAAACATCGAAACCAGCAAGGCAACTGCTGTTTTAAAGATAATCTTATTTAAAGTCATAGCTACTCTGTGCTATCCTTAAGTATACATAGAAATAACTTTTATTAGCAATACATACTTATCATTGTACAGGTGCGGACCGGTTGAAGCATGAAATATTGTATGCTCCAGCATATTCTGTGTTGAAAATTAACTTGGAACCTGGAGAATCCATTGAAGCCGAAGCCGGAGCGCTAATGATGGTGGAGGGAGATATAGAGGTTAAGACTAAGAGTAGAGGTTTTCTTAGAGCACTAACTACTGGTGAGTCGTTATTTGTAAACATTTATAGAGCTAGGGAGTCAGCTTCCGTTTGGCTTGCACCGCCAATACCTGGAGATATAAGGTATATTAGGCTTGATGGAACTAAAGGTGTAATTGTTAATGATAAATGCTACTTAGCAAGCCATGGAAACGTACAGCATAAGGTGGTATGGAGAGGGTTAAGAGGGGTTTTTGGTGGAGGAGGTTTAATGTGGCTGCACTTCACGGGCGTTGGTGGAGTATGGGTAAATGCTTACGGAAGTATTGTTGAGAGGGAAGTTAAGCTTGGAGAAAAGCTCGTTATAGACAATACACATTTAGTAGCTATGGACGATACTTTAGACTACAGCATAAGGAAATTCGGCGGGCTCAAAACGTTCTTCTTCGGCGGAGAAGGATTTGTATTTACTGTTAGAGGAGCAGGAAGACTACTTTTACAGTCAAGGAATCCGGCAATATGGTATACTAGGCGTAGCTAGTTTAAATTAATATTGTTTTCATCAACTACACTTACAATGTCCACCTATTTTCTTAGGATATTCAGAGTAGAGTGCTAGAATAGTTATCGATGTAGTTTCAGTGTTAGCGTCTCCTACGGGAATAATTTCTCCTCTTTCAGATACCCTATAGTGGGTTACTATTCCTCCATCGCTTCGCTGCATCAACGCTAGAATAATGTTCCATTTCTCATAAAGGCCTCTATATTTTCCAACTAAACCGCTGTCAGCTTCTTCCAATGCCTTATAAAGGTATATTGCTAATGCAACCTTATATGTCTCATATAGTCCATTATAAGCTCCATCCTTGAATCCGTATCCGTCCCACATAGAAATTAAGATGCTAAATAGTTGTTCAGCGTAAGGTCTTGAACCATATAGTAGTGCTTTTAGAGCCTTGTAAACCACTAAGTCAGCATACCTGTCCCAATCGTCAATAGGTGTTTCTCCTGTTTTTTCATAATATATTTCAAGAACACCAAATTTCGAGGAAGATACGTTTCCCAAATGCTCATAATCTCTCTGATAAAATACGTCAGGTATATCTTCTCCTATAAGAATCTCATGTTGCTTATCAAATCCTCCACTATACTTATTATTTAACGTAGTTAGTACATTGGAGGCAAGAGGAGAACCCAAAACATCTAATGCTCTTGCAGCTAACAAGTTATCAGCTGCAACATAAATTTTATGGGAATCTTCAACTTTCTCAAGGGTTGCTGCCCTTAAAAGTCCTGCTTCAGGAACGTATTGAGCTTCTAAGAATTTACGTGCAAGATCTTTATCCACCATACGTGGTTTCCGTTCTTCATGATAGAAGGTAATAGCAAGAAGTAATAATAAGACTAATATTATAATTATAACTACAATTACGACTCTAAACTTCACCATGTATCGGAACCCAATATCCTAATTAGTTGAGGTTTAAATTAAAAATTCTATTGATCTGACAGGTTCTCTGAATAATTTTTATCGAATATTTTAAATATGGTTGTTCTACGATATGGTAAAGGTGCATACTCCCATTGAATAGGGGTAGTGGAGTGGGTGTTGACAGTATTAGGGATAGGATAGTGAACGGGCCTGTTTTAGGTACTATGGTTTGGCTTGCTTGGCCCGTTGTAGTTGCTAACCTGGTTAACATGTCCTATAACCTTATTGACGCTTTCTGGCTTGGTAAACTAGGTAAGGTGGCTTTTGGAGCACCTACTGTTTGTTGGCCTTTAATAATGCTCTTCTACTCTATAGGTATGGGCTATGCTATGGCAGGTATAGCTCTTATTTCCCAATATGTGGGAGCTAAAGATAAGGAGATGACAAAGAAAAGTGCTGGGCAGCTTATAAGCTTCCTACTTTTAGGCGCTTTAGTTTTGAGCGGTATAGGCTACTTATTTATTCCTCAAGTTCTTTCTATGATAGGTGTTCCTTCAAGCATCTATCCTTTAGCTGTAAGTTATGCTAGAATTATTTTCCTCGGAATACCTATTGTCTTCTTTGGTTTCACGTTTAACACCGTAGCTAATGCTATAGGCGATACTAGAACACCAACAATACTTAACGTTTCCTCAGCAATTACGAACATAATTTTAGATCCAATAATGATTTTCGGTCTTTTAGGTTTTCCTGCTATGGGCGTTGCTGGAGCAGCTATAGCTACTGTTGTTTCAAGATCTATTGTTTCCATTGTTGGAGGTTTCCTTCTTTTTAAAGGGTTTAAGGGCATTAAAGTAAGTTTAAGTGATCTTAGGATTGAGAAATGGTGGCTTAGAAAAGTTTTTTCAATAGGTACTCCTCTTTCTATTCAGCAGTCATTTAATGCTTTAGGATTTACAGTTATGATGTCTATTGTTTCTAGGTTCGGTTCAACGGTTATTGCTGCTTACGGTGTTGTGGTTAGGATTATAAACATTATGCAAGCAGTTACGCGAGGGCTGAATAGAGCTACTTCAATAATGGTCGGCCAAAACATTGGCGCGGAGAAATATAGTAGGGCTATGTCCATAGCTAAAACGTCGGTTACGTTTACTTCAGGTTTTCTTGCCCTAGGAGCTCTACTTCTATTTGTTTTCAGTGGTCAAGCTGTTTCATTTTTCGTTAATGAACAAGACGTAGTAGCTGAAGGCTCAAAGCTAATTCATGCAGTAAGCAGTTCAATACCGTTTTTCGGAATATTCTTTGTAGCAGGAGCTGTAGCTGCCGGATCAGGTCATACAAGGTTTGTTGCAGTGCTTTCAGCAGTAAGGCTGTGGGTTTTGAGAATAGGGTTAAGCATACTATTAGCTTATATTATGGAAATTGGATCTTTAGGGGTATGGTTAGCTATGGCTATAAGTAACATTGGAGCAGGCACTATTGCGTTGGCATGGCTCATTAGGGGAACATGGCTTAGGAGGGTAATAGAACCTTCCCCGAAACTTGCATTTGAAACGGCACGTCCAAGTCCAAAGTAAAGTTTAAATTCAATATACGTATGTTCTGGGGTTAAAGCTTAGAAAGTTAATACGGTCACGGAGGATGCATCGTGGTTTCTGAGGAAATCATAGGGTTTATGTACGCTGTTGTAGCTTTATTCTCCTTTGGCCTATCACCTTTACTTTACAAAGTTAGAATGAGGAATGACCTGCATGTTCTAGAGGCTAACACCATAAGGTCATAGAGCGCGCTTATACTATTAACACCAATACTTATCATGTACAAGCTAATGCCTTACATACCATGGGAAGTCATGGTGTTCGTAGTTTTTCAGCATTAGCAGGTCCTATGGTTGGCGATACTTTCTTTCTCTTCTTGATCAAGAGAGTAGGTGCTTCAATAGCTACACCTTTAGCTAGCACCTATTCTCTATTGGTCGCTATAATGTCTGTTACGCTATTTGGTGAAAAATTAACAGCACCTAACATTTTAGGAGGATTCCTCATACTATCGTCCGTATGATTAGTTTATTAGGAAAGAAAAAATCTAGGTACTGGAAGTATTTTAGGGCTTATTGCATGTCTTGGAGCAGCATTAGGCTACGCATTATCGATAATTTCAATGAACTATCTTTTGAATGGTGAAGTAGATCCCGCAGCTATAATTTATCTTAGAACATTATTAGTAGGTATTATGCTTACTTTACTTGCTAAAGCACTTAATTTAGACATTAACTTCATGGGTAAAAGCAGAAAGACGTTGATTATCCTATCTGTTGGATGATTCTTCGGTACAGGTTTTGGAGTAATAATGCTACTTAACGCAATAACCTACTTAGGTGCCGATAAAGCATCGTTTATTGCCTCGACATCTCCTGTTGTTTCAATCTCCCTAGCAATTACCTTACTTAGGGAAAAGTTCAGGGTGAGGATAGTTCTTGCAGCTATTCTAGTTTTTACCGGAGCTACTATGCTAAAATAATCCCGGACTCTATTAATGCTAATTACGGAACACTTAAAACTCGGGTGACTCACTATATTTTAATGATTAATTTCAGGTGTCCTGTATGAAGCTAAGTACTTCAGATATTGTTAGAACACTTGAGGTCCTCGTAAAAATACCATTATATGCTACTTTAGGTGTTGCAGCCAACAACCTAGTCTATTTATCTACACAGGAAGGTGTTAGAAGCTTATGGTCTATTGATCTGGAATCTAAGAAGGTAAAGAGGCTTACAGTAGAACCCGTACATGAGACAGCAATACCCGTAGCTACATCACCTTACACGGTGTTTACTAGAGATGTAACTAAGGGTAAAGAACTTCACAGGGTATTTTACGTAGATGTTAGAACTGGTAAAGAAGATCTTTTAGCCGACACCCCTCTAATGAGAATCTTCGGTATAGCATTTAACGGGTCTTACATAGCTTTTACTGGAGCCACAGCAGTAGATACTGCAATATATTTAGCTAAAATGGATGGTTCATGGGAGAAAATTGTTAAACTTGAAACATTAGCTTTCGTAACCGATGTTAGTAGCAAGTACGTAGTTGGTTTTGGTAATCTTAGGAAAAACCCGAAAACATATGAAATATTTACCTTAAACTTAGAAACTAATGAGCTTAAAATTTACACACCTAAGGAGGGTTCTCAGAACAAACTACCTAGAGTACTTGGAGAAACAGTTCTATTTGAAAGCAATTTCGAAGGCTCAAATAGGCTATACCTCTATAACCCTGAAAGCGACGTTATTGGGAAAGTGAAATTCAGCTACGGAGACTACGATGTATATAATCCTACTGAACATGACATTTATGGCTGGACTCCTAATGGTAAAATATGGGCAGTAGGGAAGAAAAATGGTAGGTCAAAGCTCTTCATTGATGGCAGAGAGGTACCAACACCTACAGGTACAATACATGGCGTACCTGCATTCATGGAGAGTAAGGTATTTGTTGCAGTATCTAGTCTCGTACAGCCACCTAGAATATTAGAAGTGAATTTAGAGCGTAGAGTATACAAAACTATAGTGGACAATGTTTTACCTGAAGAACTTGGAAAGAGAATTGGCGAAGTAAAGTTTGTAAAATATAGGTCTTTTGACAATCTCGAAATACCTATGTATATTGTTGAAAGTAAAATAGCTTCTAAGCCAGGTCCAGGAGTAGTTTATGTTCATGGAGGTCCATGGGCTGAAGTAAGAGACTTATGGAGCATATTCATAGCATCATTAGTGACCACGGGGTACCATGTTTTAGCACCTAATTTCAGAGGTTCTACAGGATACGGTGATGACTTCAGAATACTCGACATCGGGGATCCTGGTGGTGGAGACCTCCTAGACGTTGTTTATGCTAGGAATTGGGGTGTTAAGAACGGTATTGTAGATGAAAGAAAGGTCGCTATAATGGGCTACAGTTATGGCGGATACATGACCTTCCTAGCTATGGGTAAACATCCAGGCTTATGGAAGTGCGGTGTTGCCGGGGCAGGTGTTGCTGATTGGGAAGAAATGTATGGACTTAGCGATGACATATTTAGGAGATTCATAGAGGTGCTTTTTGCAGGGAAAAAAGAGTTGTTCATGGAAAGATCTCCAATAACATATGTTGATAAGGTATCTGCGCCGCTATGTATTATTCACCCGCAAAACGATACTAGAACACCGCTAAAACCCGTACTTAAATACATGGGTAAACTTCTAGAGCTAGGTAAAACCTTTGAAGCGCATATAGCACCAGATATGGGGCACTACATAGCTAAAATGGACGATGCAGTCAAAATACTTCTCCCAGCGCTAATATTTCTAGAAAGATATTTGAAGAAGTAATGTCAGCGCTCAGCCATTTTAATCATTAATAACTTTCATACCCGTTTCTTTCATCATCTAATTTAGTACTAGGAAACGGTTGTTAAAAACCCAGCGGCTTTAGGCACCATATGGTCCTGCTATTTATAGGTTATGTTTTGATCCTTGATTTCCAGTGTTTGCTTCTCAAATGAACTATTTGCTTTTCTGAGAATAGTGTAGTATGTTTGGCCACACATTCAAATCAGCTTTGATTTAATGTTAAATTCTTAAGTAACGATTTACTATTTTCTAATGTTTATACTTAAGTATTGTGGTGCTTTTCTTTTTACTTACCCTTTTAAACTAGACAACCGCATATTATCTAGGTTTCAGTTGCAACTGTGTAAATACGTAAAAACGTTATCTTATTCTCTATCATAACTTCAATTACGTAATTGTATAGTCTGTAAACCTTCTTATTGTCTAAGCATGTTATTTCCGAAGCATTTATTTCTGCTAATGCCTCGGTAAATGCCTCATAGAATTCTTGGGCATCTAAATCAGTATCCCACGTTATGTTCCAGCATAAAATCCATTTATCTTGTTCTCGATATAGCGCTAGGTAGTCTCCTCCCCATCCTTGAGCTGCCTTAAATGCCTTCTTCATATCTATTTTAGAAGCTAGAATTAGTAATATGTAGTATTCTCCCATAGTATTGACATATAGTGGTTCCCCATATTTGCTCAAGCTTATCCTAACATTAACAGGTTCTTCTTCCTCCAAATACTTTTCAGGGTTTAGTACTTGCTCAGTACTCTCTGGAGGATTAGCATAGGCGTTATTTACTAGCTCCCATTCTCCCTTCGAATATAAATATTCAACAAAGCCCTCACCGAAAATGTATGGGAAAAGCTTAAGAGCCATATATGGCTCATCTACAGGAATACCTACTTTAGGTCTTGGAGGTATTCCGGTTAAGTTACAGTAAAGATCAGCTACATAGTCAGCATCTCCTTCTACAAGAGCTAGAACAGCTAATTTACCATCTAAGGATGAAGGGTATTCAGGGTGGAAATAGTGGTATTGGAGTATATGGGTTAGTTCATGAGCTAAAGCTCTCTTACTAACGGGGTCTTCAATGTTGAACACGTCCTTTACTACGTAAAGGGTATAGCCTACTGTTGCAGCCATAAACGATGCTGTCCATTTTCTCTCACTTTCAACAATGCTGAAGTTAGGTGGAACTAGGAGCGTAAGTTTAAACACTACTTCTTCATAAATCTCCTCTTCTCTTGGCTTAGTTGGTGGAGCCCAATGCTCTAAAACCCATTTAGTATCAATTACTTCTACGTGAAGTTCTTTAGGGAACTTAAGTCCTCTTATTTCCTCAACTCTAAGTTTAACATCGTTTATTGTTTCCAGAATTCTCCTTCTAAGCACTTCATTACCCAGTCGCGGTGTAAGACGAGGTACTGCTAAATAATAGGCTATAACTACAGCTAATAGAGCAATTACTGCAATGATTACTACTTGTTTCTTCTCCATACGCTAAGCCCTATTGAATGTCCATAAATTATCTATGCCTACACAGTATTGCAGTATTACACTTAGTTTATATAGTTTAGCTTAATTTCTAAAAAGGAGTGCCCGAACATGTTATATTTAGACTACCCTGAACTTTCAGAGGAGATTAGGAAAAGATATAGACTCACTAGAGCCCCAATACTGTGGTTTGAAGAAAATAATTTTGCTCCGGAGAAGTCCCTAACGTCACCTCAAACCTTAATCATCTTAGGCGATGCATTGTATTCTAAAGGGTATAGTGATGCTGGAGGATATGCTGGTACCGGGTATGTACCTAACGCTCTAAGTCAGTTGAGAGAATGGGTTATGCTAGGTAAACCTGTCAACTTTACCCATTTAACATGCCTAGTTTTCTCTACTTCACAAAATATATCAGGCATTTTAGGTTTAGAATATAATTATATGGTATTCACATCGAGCATTACAGATCCTAGAGATAGGTTTCTTGTAGAAACAGGTAAATTCTCTAAGAGAGAAGAAGAATACATTACCAATTTATGCAGTAAATATGGGTTAAAGTGGTTTGGTGAACCCAGAAACCCTGTTCTTTTCTCTGAATGGTCCTGGGAAACAGAAGAGCTTCTAAAGTTTATTAATAGCATTGTTGAGGTAATTAGAAGAGTCTAATTAGTGAGCTTCATCGCAATTATAGCGGTAATACGTACTCTTAATTCTCTCCTACATATAGTTAAGTAGTACTTAATACCCTTCTTGGAAAATCGAAGAAGCGGTGTTTAGCGGTGATATATCTCATACCTGTACTCCTGGTTTTAGCATTTATAGCAGGCCATTTTAATGTAGGATTTAAGTGGGTTGGCTTAATTGTAGGATTAGCGTCCTTAGTGTGGTTTTCGAAGACCCTGACTATAACTCAAGAACAACACATTTTACCTGCTATCCTACTTGTTATCTTCTTTGTGTCGGCGACTCTGCTATCTTCATACATAGCCCACTATATTGGCAAGAAGTAGTTTTTGATATTTTTCAATTAGCTTATATAGCATAATTTAGTTTAGGAATTAACTGTCTTAAAGGGGATGCTTATGGGGAAAGCTCTTGATATTTCAAGAGCAGTATTTTCGCCAGGTAAGAAACTTTTGGGACTCGTAATAAAAGCCGCTAATAGACCTGAAATTATTCAGTTCCTAGCTGGGCTTCTTGAAAAACACGGTACTAAGACCATGTACATTCACGCTATTAGTGCTGGTGAAGATCTAGAGTTAATGGTTTACCTTGACATCTCGAAAGCTAAGGTTAAAGTTGAAGAAATAGTTAAAGATGTGGCTTCAGCTAAAGGCGTAAAGGATGCTGTATCGTTTAAACCCTTATTTAACGGCTTCATTATAGATGTTGTTCATTTTCCAGTACTTGCATTGGGTAGTAGAGCGTGGATTGCTAGGGAAAGCGTACTGAAGGGAATATTTAGGGATATAAAAGTAGCGTTAGGTGATGCTGGAAAGGTATTCCTATACTATCAAGGTAAAAAGGTTGGAGAAGACGTATATGAGGACTATAGGAAAATAGCATCCTCGAAGAAAGAAATATTGGCACTCTTTTCCGCTTTAGTTAGGGCTACAGGATGGGGCATTATTGAGGAAATATCTTTCAACCCCTTAGAAAGAACGTACACTGTAAAAATAGGTGACTCCATAGAGTGTATGATGTGCAAACCATCTAAAGAGCCATCAGGATACTTCTTTAAAGGAGTACTTGCAGGATTATTGTCGAAAATTGAGAATAAAGATGTAATTGTGGAAGAAGTTAAGTGTATAGCTAAAGGGGATGAGTGTTGCTTGTTCACCGCAAGAGTAGGCAAATAGAAATATCCGAGTACGTTATTGAAAATATTAAAAGATTTCTTAGAATTAAATAAGATAATGGGAGTGAGGAGTAAGAGGGTCTCTGAAAGCTGATGAAAACCGGAACAACCGACCCATAAACAATGTAATTATCTCAATTAAATAACCAAGAGTTTCATACCCTGTTCTCATGCTACTACCTTATGACCCTTTTCAGAATAATAATGAAAGCTACAATTAAAATAGCTACTAACAGTATAGAGTAAGGTATTAATGAAAGCTCTTTTACCTCATGAAGCATTGTTTGTTGAAGAACATCTTTCATCTTAAAGTATTGGACATTATTCCCTGAATATATCACAGCTAAATACGTTAAGTCAGGCGTTATTGAGAGGTAATTTTCTCTCGCAGCTTCTGCGAATACTTTTCTTTTCCAAAGGACTTTGCCATTACGGTCCAATAATATTACATGTGAGCCATAACCTACTACGTACGTAGAATCTCTTGATAGTGTTGAATAAGTGTATTGTTCTTTACCGTACTCTTTAGGATAGGTCCATAGTATTTTACCGCTACCACTTAACATGTACATTATCCCGTCTTTGCTATTTACAACAATGTATTCTCCATTTTCTGAGGCTACCACGTTAATTATTGGAGCTTTACGGTTAGGGATAAGTGTTTTTCTCCAAAGAATTCTCTTTTCTTTAAAGTCTATGGCTAAAACTGTTCCATTACCTAACCCTAGTATTAACTTTGTTCCTGTAAGCGAAAGAGCCATTATTGGAGTGTTCAAGTTTATGAACCATAACGTTTCACCCTTAGAATTAATTAAGGCCAAAACGCTACTAGTGTAACTATACGCTACCGCGACAACGCTTTCTGAAGGATCAGTTTTAGCTATAACCCATGGAGACCCGATATGAAGCTTAGGTTCTTCTGGTGTAGTTATCTCCACATTAGCTTCTATTTCGCCTTTCAAACTGATTAGGTAAACATTACCCCATGTAACAGCTACTACCTTATTGTTAAGGAAGGCTAAAGCTTCAACATTATCATCAATGTTTCTTAACCATAATTCTTCTCCACTCCTACCTAGGAGAATTACTTTACGTAAAGATGCTACAATTATGTAGTTTTCCGTAGCTAATGCTTTAAGAGGAGGTCCTACGGGTTTGCTCCAAGCTATAGTTCCATTACTTGCAATGTAGTGTATCCAGCCTTCTGTTACGGCAAGAAGACTACCATCCTTAAGCAGTTGTACGATTCTTAAACTATCGTTACAGTGAAGAATCCAGAGAAGTGGAGGTTTATTTATAATAGTTACTTCAGCTATTCTAATTTCAGGCAGAGGAGCTACTGTGCTTCTGTATTCTCTACCTTTAAGCAAGTATAGTCCGTAGTCACTACCTAAAACAGTTAAAGACGCATCCTCCGTAATGTCAAGGCTAGAGCACACACCTAACTTCGGCAGTTCACGGGTCCAAAACACCTTACCTTCCTGGTTAATGAGTACTGCTTTAACAGTTAATTCGCTGTGGTCAACTACAACAGCATAACCATTGTTAGACACAGTTACTGGTGTTATACAGTCTTTACCGTGAACATAGCTCCAAAGCTTATTTCCATTACCACTGTAACACCATGCACCCTTCCATCCCCCGATAACCACGTATTCGCCATTATCACTAACGTCAACATAGAATAGCAGAGCTCCAGTACTTACATTCCAAAGTTCTACACCATGACTATCGTAAACGTGTAACATGTTATGCTCAGCGGCGGCTACTAAGCTTCCGTTAGCATTTACGTCCATGTCCCTAATTTCCGAGGAAAGCTTCTTAGCAAAAAGGACTTCCCCGTTTCTGCTTATTAAGAACAAGTTCCTACCGGCAGCTACTACTAACCCCTTATCTGTGAAGTGTAGTAGGGGTTCTGCTATGGTTTCATTGCATATTTCCTTCTTCCACAAAACATCGCCCTTTACCGTTAAAAGCTCTAAGACAATGTTCTTTTCGAAGACGTTGTTTCTCCTTTTCCCTTTATGAGTAATGGCTAGTGCTAAGTATTTTCCGTTAGGTGAAAATTCTGCTTTACAGAATAAGGCATTTTCCTCAATAACACTCCAGAGAATTTCACCGCTAATATTGTGGGCGGCAACCATAATTGATGTTGCTTCTTCCCCGCTTTCAAGAGGTTCAACAGCCATGTAACATACTATGATAATGTCTTCTTTAGGGCTTATAGTAGCGTAGCTTATTGATGAGTAATTTTCTGCTTCAATACTTAAAACTACATCTCCTTGGATATTGAGTAGTGTTAGAGATTTCATACTCCAAGCTAAGATGAAGTTTCCACTACTTGAAAATCTAACATGTTCGCTTCTAACGTTTTTAAACCATAGAACAGGTTCATTGCTATTAGGAGCAAATACTAAGCCAATATTACTTGCATAAACCATAAGCAAAATGAGTGTAATGGTAAATATCTTCCTCTTTCCTTCCATAGAATCTAATCCTCTTAACAGTATGAGTTGCTTAGTGCCCTCATAGGAGAGGGCAAAATATAAAATTTTCGCTAACATTTCAAGCATATTAAAAAATGTTTATGAGAATAACACTTATCATCAATAGTACATACAAGACCATCTGACTTCTCCACTAATATTTATCGCATTATACCACAGCTTCCCGCAGTATTTAGCTGAACAGTATGAACCCCCATAAATACCATTACCATCTCAGCAATTTTCAAATATACATACTAGAATTGCTATTTGAATTGGCATTGTATTTTGTAGTATAAATTGCCCATGCAATTTCAATATGAAAAGTGTGCTAATAAAAATACATGCTATGTAGCAAAATGTAAACTAATATAGAAATAGCTATTTAAGTTAAAATAATAGAAAAATTAAATAAGAAAACAAGAACTCTAAATTCAATCATGTAGGAGGTTAAGGCTTCTAATGCGGTCTCCCGTTCTCTTTCAATTAAACGAAAAGAATCTAAAAACAGGGGGAGAGGAAAATCCGTACAAGTAATGAGGAACAGGTATTGCCTCTTAAGTATCTCCCATTAGCTTGGGTTGCTGTTTTACTAACAGGGCTCACTATAACAACAGTAGCTATGAAGGTTAATCTTCATGATTTAGCTAAACTCTTAAATCTAACCTCGACATGGTCATTATCGTTGATAATCTATAGTACTTACCAACTTATCGTAGTTCTCTTATTAGTTTACTTGCTTAAGAGAATAGGTATTGCCATGAGGAATATTGGTTTTAGGAGGACATCTAAAAAATATTATGCTTTTGCCCTAATACTTGTTCTAACGTCGCCACTTATTTGGGCATTCTGCAATTTCATAGTAAGTCAGCTTGGATTATCCATGTGGTGGTCTAAGGAAACACCATTGATCATTAAAACTCCATTGGGCTTCGTAGTGCTTTTTATATGTCCAGTTATTCTATGTGCAACATTAGAGGAGACACTTTACAGAGGATACATTCTAGCAGCTATGATGCAGAGAGTAAGTGTAAAGAAAGCTTTTATAGTAAACTCTCTAATATTCGCAAGTATACATTACGCCTTCGGACCTGGAACAATGCTTTTCATACTAATATGGACTTTCATACCTTGTTGGCTCTATTTTAAATCGAGAAGTATTTATCCTTCAATACTCTTCCATTCAGTAAACAACCTGCTGGCTTACGTAGTATTACCTTTAACATTTCAAACATGATTATCTTCAAAACGTGAGGAATCAAGGAGTAAATGCATAAAGCATAGTGCTATTGTTTCCTATAATAATCGGTGACGCTATTATAAGTTTATTACCACATACTTTCCCAATATGTTACAAAGTATTTTCGGACACAAGCCATACTTTACCATAACAATATGATTACCGTGGAGACGTGCAATTATGGGCAAGAAACCTTACCGTACATTTGCAGGCGTGACGCCTTTACAATGTAAAATTTAGAGAACCGAATAGCTAAAGAAATACACTTGATAATTCTTAATAAACCCGGTCACTACAAATTATTAAGGGTAAAAAGAAACTTTGAGAAAAATATGTCATTTAGTTTATCGTTAATATGATTTTTTCTTTACTTAACCGTGCTACTAGGTAGTATGTAGTGGTCAGTATTATTAATGATAGCATTAACGCTAAACATATGTTGCTCCATGATATAGTAGTTGTTTCTAACGACAATTTCCTTACTACGGCATATAGTATAGCGAATAACGTAAAGAATACCACGTAGTTTAGCATTTGTACTTGCTTCATGCCTAAAACATATTGCAAATAACCTAACAAACCTATAGCTGACGCTATAAACATTGGTATTACTAGTAGGATGTAGACAGCTACTGTTTCTTCTATACCATGCCCTCGGATAAGTATTAAAATAGTCACTGTTGCTAACGTAACTACGTAGGATGGTATTGTTAACCCTATTACTTTACTTAGCCATAGTTCTTTTAGAGTTAATGGTGTGCAAAGTAGTGTCTCGATCGTTCCTTCCTGTTTCTCCCTAGTAAATCTATAACTCAAGCTGAAACCTACTAAAACACCGATGCATGGAGCCATGTAGAGTACGAATGTTTCGAGATTAGCTATTAGCTGTCTAAACGCTGTCATATTTAGCATTACCATCAATAATGTTACGCTTAATGCGCTAGATAACATGTTCCTATCTCTAATTGTCTCCTTAATCTCCTTCCATATAATTACTCTTAGCATGTCTAAATCTCCCTCCTAACAAGTTCTAAATACACGTCTCTTAATGACCTTCTTAACCTCCTAATTTCCTCAACTTCAACATTAATTTTCGCAAGGTCTTTTAGGACTTTAGAAGGATCAGCAAATACCATAATGCTATTTTTCTCATTGTTTCTTTCATACTTAAGCATGTAACCTAGCTCTCTCAAATACTTGCAAGCACTCATGGCTTCATAGGTGCTGGCGAAGCAGATTTCTATGGCGTACCCGCCTGGTCTTTTAAGCAAATCATTTACATTATCTAACGCAACTATCCTGCCTTCCGCTAAGATGGCTACTTTACTACATATTTTCTCAACTTCGTCTAGATTATGAGAAGTATAAAGTACTGTTACACCTTCTTCTCTAGAAAGCTTAGTAACTACATCTTGAACCATGACTTGCGCTTCCACATCTAAGCCTAGAGTAGGTTCGTCTAGGAATAGGGCTTCAGGGTTATGAACTAGCGCTCTGGCTAACGCTAACCTTCTCCTCATACCTCTGGAGAAGTAGCCTACCTTCATATTTCTCACCTCGTAAAGACCTACTAGTTCTAAAATCTCTCTTATCCTCCTAGCTCTATCCGCCCTATCCTTGAGCCCGTAAATTTTAGCGTAGAAGTCAAGATTCTCGTATGCTGAAAGTCTAAGGAATAACCCATCACCTTCAAGTACTACACCCACTTTCCTTCGAAGCTCTTTGTGCTCGGCAAGGCTATATCCGAAAACTAGTGCTTTACCTGAAGTGGGTTTTAGCAAACCTAGGATAATTCTTATAGTTGTTGTCTTACCAGCGCCATTCGGTCCTAAAAGCCCGAAAACTTCGCCTCTTTTAACCCGGAACGATACTCCGTGAAGCACTCTCTTGTCTTTAAACTCTTTGACTAAGTCCTTAACCTCAATAACGTACTCCATTATTTACCACCCTTCCTCATGTTCTAAACACTTTTCTCTTTACAATGCTCCAGTAACTGTAGAATACAAACCACACCGTTGCTGCTATTAAAACTATAGTGTATGCGGACCACGTTATTTTCCATGACATCGCATTTAGCGTATATAACACCACTATAGCATATGCTACCATATTTACTATGTAGGCTCTCTTCTGCCATCCATACTTTCTAACAGTGGTTATCGTCTGTAATGCGGCATAGCCTTCTTTCGTTAAAGCATATTTATCCTCACTGTTTAAAGTAACCAGGTTTCCTAGTTTTTTCAAATGGAAATCTAGCTTACCGCTACTTTTAATTCCGAGCTCCCTCTTCAGCTCTGAAAAACTCATAGGTCTTTTAGCTAGCAATTTTAATACTTTAATTCTTATAGGATGAGATATTGCTTCGAACATTTCACTAGATCCCATTTCCGGCTCACCGCGTAGCACCTAGAGTGAGGGGTAAATATATTTCTAAAGTTGTAGACAAGGAGGTCAAGAAAACTAGACCATGTACAGAACAATAATTCCCGCATAGATGTTAACAATGGTTTCTTAAGGTAAAAATAATGAAACTATATATAATAGTCTTTGTTAAGAAACAATATTGGTGATTGTTTTTGATTTTCTTTAGAAGGAAGGAGAAACCAGTTAAGAAGGCTGCTAAGGAAGCTGAGAAACAGTATCGTAAAATATCTGATATGCTAAGTAAGGGTAAGTTTGAAGAAGCATATAACGAGTCTATTGAGGTTTACAAGAGTTTAAAGTCTTTCCCCCAAAGCGAAATCGATGAATGTCCTGAGGCAATAAACTGCATACTATCTTACCTTTATCGGCTATGTGCTTTAGCCCGCCTACTTAAGAAATTTGATGAGTGTATTAACTGGGGTAGCGAGTACTTTAACGAAATTAAGAGAGTATACGCTAAAAGAGGTCTTAGCGAATCTGAAATAGCTAAAAGGCTTAGGGAAAACGATATAACCTGGACTGTTTGGTTCAATATGGCACTAGCTAATTTCATGAAAGGAAACTATGTTGAAGCATTAAATCTCATTAGCGAATACCTGGGTAGAAGCAAGAAAATAGATGTTCCAGACGCTATAATTGAAAGATTCCGCGGAAACGTACGTCTAGTAACCAGGTTTATTGCTGAACAGCAACTAACAAGGTTTCTCATAGCTTCCTTCATGGCTGAATTGATACAGGAAGAACATAAGGAATTAGTGCTCATAATTGATAAAGGTCTAGCCGAGAACCTGTTAAAAGAAGCTGTAGAAATAGCTTCAAACAAGGAGAAATTAGAGAAAGTTTTTGAAAAATACGTTGAAGCAGGAATACCTGAAGAAGCAGCTGAAGCAGATATTCTAGCTGTAAAAATGCTTGGGAAAACAATGCTAAAGAGTAGCTAGGAAAGTAATAGTTTTATTTCGAATTAAGTTTATTTAAATTACATTATCTTATACATTGAGATCAAAGGGTCTTCTAGCCTAAAAGTGTTTTACTTTTTGTGCTTTAACACTACATAGGTGAAACTATTGCTTAGTCCTTTCTCTAAACCCTTTGCAGCGTATTTGAATAAGTACCTAAAATAGCTATTTACAAAGAACAGTAAAAACATATTAATGCTATGATACCGTAAAGAGTCGGGTATTTTATTGCAGCACATTTTAACTGAGAAATCAAGGCACACATTATTACTACAATATTTGGTAATTCTACTACTCTTTACTATGCTGTTTTACTATGTTGAATGTTCTCTCAAAATACCACTTAGATCATATGTGTAAACGTAACCATCTCCCGATGCTACCGCTAAAAGATCATATTTGGGGTTAAACGATAAACCATAACTAATAGGTATTCCCTCCCTTGCAGCATTAAATGTATATACCATCTCTGCTTTCCCATCATTATCTAGCCATATGTAAATATAGACTGTGCCACTTAAGTCGCCAGTAATTATGTATTTGCCGATCCAAATAACACTTTCAAGACCATTAATCGACGGTTTGTGCTTGAATAATATTTTCCCGTTTTCCGTTTTTAATACATATAATAAACCGGCTTCGGTAATAGCTACAATGTATTTTCCATTAGGACTAAAATAAACGTCACCTACGTCTCCATTTAATTTTACTTTCCAAAGCGTATTTCCATTACTGTCGATAAGATATATGTGTTCGTCTAAACTCCCTAAAGCTAGCAGTCTATTTTCCTTTGGATGAAAACAAATACTGAGTATCCGCCTCTTTGCTATCTTCTTTACCCACTTAAGCTCTGCTGTATTACCGCTCCATTCGTAAAAGTACAAATATCCTTCCTCACATCCAGCTGCTATATATTTTCCATTACCGCTCCAGCATGAAGACCCTATCCAATGTTTTCCTACCTCTATTTTACAAACTACCTTCCCTAGTTCTAAATCGTAAAAGTATAATTCATAGGGTCCAACACCTACAATTGCATATCTTCCTTTCGGACTACTAGACGCAGACGTGATAATGTCTCCCGGTTTATCCGTCCACAGAATGATTCCGTCTTTGCCAAGTATAAGAATTTTCCCAGCAGACCCTAATGTGACCATTAGGGACTCATAGTCTTTAATCCAGAAAACACTGCTAACACTTGTACCTAGGTTTCTTTCCCATATTAGCTTATGTTTTACACTTTTAACTGATACAAAATATGAAATACTTAATGCCAATACTAATGCTAATATTGCTATAACCACTATAACTAATGCTGGCGGAGGTGTTTTCGACGTCATCTCCTCATTTAAGATACCATACCCTATTTACCTAAAAACCTCCTATAGTCTTTTTAAGTTTAACTCTAGCGAATACTCAAGAGCCTTAATTGCATGTATTCTAGCAGTATCGTAGAACTTTATCCCGCCCATACCGTTCTTTAAGATAAGTGGAAGTTCCGTACATGCCAGAGCAACTGCTTCAGCTCCCCTGCCAATAAGCTTCTCAGCAATAAGCATAAGCTTCCTTCTCGAATCCTCCTTAATAATGCCCTTGGTTAATTCACTATAAATTATCCTATTAACCTCCTCTATGTCTTGATGTTCAGGAATAATAGCTTCTATACCGTACTTTCTAAGTCCTTCTACATAAAATGGTTTTGTTAATGTAAATTTCGTTCCAAGTAAACCTACCTTTCTAACACCATCCTCTATTAGTTTTTCAGCTAAAGCATCAATAATGCTAAGCAAAGGTATTGGAGATTTCGATTCTAACTCCTTGAAGAACATGTGAGGCGTATTAGCCGATATTATTGCGAAATCCGCTCCAGCCCTATGGAGAGAGTGAATTGCGCTCAAAAGAATATCTACTGCTCTTCCATAGTCTCCTCTACTAATACTTTCTGTGAATTCCTCGAAATTAATACTGTAAATGACTATGTTAGGATATTTTTCACTGCTAAATCTACGTCTAAACTCTCTAATAATAGTCATGTAATATAATACTGTTGATTCGGGACTTAAACCTCCAACTATGCCGATGCTTTTCATTTTCTCTAACCTCTTAACCCTACATCCTGCATTAAATATGGCAAGAATGTGATAAAAACATTGGTGATTTAAGGTACGGAGCATGCAAGAAGAACATTAGCATACATACTTTGTTTAAGTAGAAAGAAATTTAGTGGCGAAGCTTGATCCTTATTTAAACTCTGTTTAAAGTATTTTGAAATAAATATTACATTGTCCAATTTTTAACTATAAAGCGGCCGTTATCCTTAGTTACTGCAACTTTGTCTACTACTTCTTCAAGCCAACCTATACTATTAACGCTTCTATGGTCAAATGCTGGGACATAGGGCTTAATATCTAAGAGTGGGGTTCCATCAACAATATCTACATCGCATATGTGAAGAGTATTCCCTCTAACTTCCAGTAATCTAACCACGGAGATACCTATAGGGTTAGGTCTTGGAGGGGCGCGTGTAGCAAATATGCCCACTAACTTGTTCCCCATGTAAGGTTTAACCTTAAGCATACATTTCCTCACAAGATGGAAATGGTAAATTAGAATAATGTGTGAAAACCCTTCTAACCCTTCAAGCCCCTTAGCATATTCGGGAAATACTTCAACAACACCCTTAACCCCCAGCGCTCCGGTAGGCTGGATAGGTGTTCCTTTAGGTTCTTTGAACGGTGTATGTATAATTCCTATTGGCCTATAAATTATCGCCTTACTCCCTTCGTAATTGAAGCGGAAATTCATAATACATCTCCTTTTTAAACTTGAATAAACACCACTTTAAATACTTTAAAAACATTATTAAACATGTAAGGAAGCTATGGCTGTATTATGGTTTGTTATTGCTATGAACACGTCTTATTTGCACTAATTAAACTGCGTATTATGAGAAGATAGGAGACTTAACCATATTTTAAAGTTCCATAGTTAAATATACTTACTCCTAACATGTCTTAAGTGACCTAGTATGGCGTCAGAATGGATGTTTTTTATTCTACATGAACGTTTTTAGCTTATAATCTAGAAGCTATTTTTACAAGTTCACATATTAAATTCCCATACTTTCTAAACCCTTCCCTATTGAAGAAAAGGTATGGATAGAGATGTACGTGAATACACCCTAAAACTGCTTCTCCAACGCTTAAGCATGAGTAACTGCAAGTTGAAAGAACATGTAACTTACCTAGAACATGTAGAAACCTACCTGAAACCTAGAGCTTCAAAAACTCCCTTCTCAAATCCTCAAGAAACCTTTCAACAATAAGATCTACAAGCTTCTTACCCCTATAACTAGCAAACCCGTAGAACAAACCAACATTATACACCAACCAATTCGTCCTCCTAGAATTCGGATACAGCAAAGTTAAGGGGTTGAATGTTGCCGAAGTTGTGAAAGCAGTACTCGACATAGCATACATTGCAACACCTACAACAGGGAAGCCTGGGGAATGGAAGTACATACTGACAGAGTTTCTTAAACCATGCAGAATAGAGGAACTAAGAAAATACCTACCCAAATATTCTAAACATGTAAGAGAAGCGATAAAACATGCACTTAAAACTATATGAACTCAGGAAAACACTTGAAACACTACAGGTAAGAGACACATCTTTAACTAGAGATCAGCTTATAAAAGAGCTTGTCCAAGACTACATTCTATACATAATGTGGAGAACCGAGTTCCATTAGCTGGTTTAGTTTGAAAAATAGTTTACAGAGAAAACTACAGCTTAAACGAATGGATAAAACCACCGGTCTTGACTTAACTAGTGAAAGCTACTTCATCATAGTATTTTAAACTTCAAAAAGTATGCATTTATTCCCAAGTATTTCCTTTATTATGGAGTCTGTGGTTAATG
>CAZBXI010000006.1:0-48202 GCA_964496035.1 uncultured Desulfurococcales archaeon | reverse complement strand
GAATATTCCCATTATAGATTTTCCTATGTACATACATTTTACACCTTTTAATTTAGGGTTTAAAATTAACTTAAAAATACATTGTGAAGTAATGTTACTGCACGGTAAAACCGTATCCCAAATACTAGAACAATCCTACATAAAGCAAGTAATATTAGAGAAAGGTATAGTGAAAAATAGTTAAAGTATTACCGTATGCGTGCTGGTGTAAAATTGTTGATAATAGTGATACTAAACAATAAAATTTTAAATCAGCGAAGCATAAACACTTCTGTGGTATGTGGGCCGGTAGCTCAGCCTGGTAGAGCGCTCGGTTGGCATCCGAGAGGTCCCGGGTTCAAATCCCGGCCGGTCCACCAATCTTCATTTATTCTTTCAATATTGCCTATTTTGTTCAGCAGCTTTATTATGAGCTGTTTTAAGAGTTTTCTTTCCCCTTTCTTTAACTTGTTCTTATAGCTACGTGAAATACCCGGCTCGCTTGACCTTACCTTGTACTGTTCCATTAAAGCTACAAACTTAGGAACTGAAAAGCTTCACTCTAGAAGATTTCATCTCTAAAGAATACATGGATCATTGATAAGGTGTTACGTTTGTTTCTATGGTTTAGCCTATTTTGGGCACTGTTTTAAACTATTCTAACTTTGTTTACTTTCTTGTTTTGCCACGAGTATCTCCTTATTCTTCTGGATCTACCAAAGCCACAGGCTGCACAATAACCCTTTGCCACATTGAATGAGTGTCTTCCACACCTTCTACATCTAATATGTGATTTGCTTCTCCCATGTTTACCGAAAGATGTTGTTCCTTTAACCATAAACTACACCATTACATATGCTGGTTAAAATTTCACATAGGTATAGGTACAGGGGATATTAATACTACATTATCTCCTCTAATTATTATCGTTCCTAGTTTTCTCGTTTTACCGTTGCTTTTAACTTCTTCTGCATTTTCTAAGACAAGATTCAAGTGTTGGTCATAGCTTTTCAATATTCCTCTTATTTCTCTTCCACCTTTAAGTTTCACAAGGACTATGTTTCCTAGAGATTCGCTTAGCAGTTTCTTTGCTGATTCTGCCAAAGCCTACAACGCACCTCCTAGTAAAAATAACTCCTACTTTTATACTGTTAAATGCACGGTATATATAAAGTTACTTAGGTTTAAAAATGTAGTCCCTAAAATATTTGTCGGGATAGGTTTTGGGCTGTATCAGACATGCGCTATCTAAGAAGGAGAAAAAGTCCTTGATAAAGAAAATATTAGCCGAGCTTCCTTTTCTAAATATAAGTCCTAAAAAGAACTTGGAAATAGGTACATGTAATAGCTACACTATTTACTTCTATGAAGGCCAACCTATTTTAGTAGAAATAGGAGACAAGCTAGTGCCATTGCTAAGACATGTACTGAGATTTAACATTAATGATTTACGAATGCCTAAGGTCATAGTCGATATGGGTGCGGTTAAACATATACTGAATGGTGCCAACATCATGGCTCCTGGTATAGTGAACATTGAAGGGTCTTTTAGTAAAGGTGATTTGGTGCTTATTATTGATGAAAAATATCATAAGCCAATAGCGGTAGGTTTAGCTCTCTATAGCTCCGACGAGATCAAGCACATGAAAAGAGGGAAGGTCATACGTAACATTCACTACATAGGAGATAAGATATGGAGGTTAAGCTACTCTTAAACTATCCATAATGCGTGGTGCGTATACTTCGAATCCCATTCTTCTAACGGTATTTGCTAAAGCTAATACTTTGCTCTCTTCTCCATGAATTAATATTACTCTTTCAGGTTTTGGTGAAATATTATTTAAGAATGAAAGTAGCTGTCTCCTATCTGAATGGCCTGAGAAACCTTCAATACTAAATACTTTAAGTTTTATCTTTAACACCTCCACTTTTCCTTCGGGCGTGAATGTTACTATTTCGCGTTGGCCATCTTTTATTTTTCTACCTAATGTTCCTTCAACTTGGTAGCTTACGAAAATTAGTGCGTTTTCTTCATCTCTAGCCATCATCTTTAAATACTCCACGGAAGGGCCTCCTGTCAACATGCCTGATGTTGCTAATATTATAGCTGGTTCATCTGAGTCTACTATCGCCCTTCTCTCATCCCTATGCTCTACCTTCTTAATGTACTCAGCCTCGAAGGGATTTTCGCCTCTATATATTGCTTCCTTAACTTCCTCCGATAACAATTCTGGATACACAGCATGAATCGAAGTAACTTCATCTATCATTCCATCAACATATATAGGGACTTTAGGTAGAAGTCCTTTATTTATACCGTTTATCAGTACTAGCATTACTTCTTGCCCTCTGCCGACAGCGAACACTGGAATCAACACTTTTCCTTTCTTCTCTATAATTTTCTTCACCTTGTTTATGAGCTCTCTTTCTGCTTCATCTCTTGGAGGTAGATAGTCTGTTCCATAGGTACTTTCCATGATTAATGTTTCTACTCTTGGAAATCTATCGTTTGCTCGTGGCAGTAATCTTGTTCTACAATACTTGAAATCCCCGGTAAACACTATGTTATGTAAGCCTTCACCTATGTGTAAATGTACCATAGCTGAACCTAATATGTGGCCTGCGTTGTAAAGAGTAACTCTAATATCAGGTGCTATATCCGTTACTTCTCCATAACTTAACGGTATAGTGTGTAGTAGCATTTTTCTAACTTCCCTTATACTGTAGGGTATGTACTTGTTTTCCCTTTCAGCTATCTCTAAAAGGTCTTGAAGCATTAATACCATAAGGTCTCTCGTAGCTTTGGTAGTATATATTGGGCCTTCGTACCCATATTTGAACAGGTATGGTACTAAACCACAGTGGTCTAAATGTGCATGGGTCACTACAACAGCGTCTAATGATGTTATATCGAAATCTGCTAAATCGAATCTCGGATAAGCATTTATAGGGCTTGTTGCTCCGGGATTCAAACCCACATCCAGTAATACTTTGCTTTCAGCTGTTTCAACAAGTATTGCTGTTCTACCTACTTCCCTAAATCCTCCGAGAGCTGTTATTCTAACATGGGTGTTTTTGAATAATGGTGATCTATGTATTCTATGACCAACACTTCTTAATACGTTTAACCTGTACTCGCTTTTTGCTAAAAGTATTTGCAGAACGCCGGTTAAGGTCTTTGTTTCTTTGGGAGGCGCTCTTACAATATTAGGTCTCCAACCTGTTTCTAGCAGTATTTTCCTAAGTAGATTTCCTCCCTTACCTATTACAAGCCCGGGTTTAGCTGTTTTTATGACTATTTCTCCTAGGGTATGGTCAAACTCTATACTCTTAATATCTGCCTCTTTGGGTATTATTTTAGTTATAATTTCACGAGTTTGTTTTTCAGATTTCCTAACACTTGGATCGGTTCTTATGACAACACGTTTCTTTATTGTTTTAGCTATTTTCTTTATAACATCAGAGCTCCTAACTACGGCCTCTACGTTTTTCACATAAACCGCGATTTCGGGACCTTCAAGTTCTATCTTGGTTATTTGAGCTTCAGAAGGCATTAACGAAACTATTGTGTTCTTTATATATTCGTAAACATTAATCATAGCCCTTTCTTCCCCATGTTTGAAATTATTTTCTCTATTTCCTCTTTGCTAAATTCTCTGTAACCTTCTTTAGTTACGGCAACAACGTCTATGCCTTCTCCTGAAGCTACGTCTCTTTTCATAGCAGCATTTACTGCTTTAACAGCTATTGCTAAGGCTTCGTGTAAGCTTAAGTCATCACGGTACGAGGTTTCAATAATGCTTATAGCTATTGGGGAACCTGAACCTGTAGCAACGTATTTCTCCTCAGTTACTGTTCCAAACCAGTCTAAGGTGTAGATCCTTGGTTCACTGTCATACCCTGCTACTATTAGTTGAACAATATATGGTAGTATTCTTGCTCTTGAGAATATGACATTTGAAAGAATAGATGCCATACTCTTTATTGTCAAATCTTTATTTGCCGTGAGCTTGTAGTACTCTATTTCCGCTTTGACTATGTCAGCGAGCATTTGTGCATCAGCGACTAGCCCAGATATTGTTAAAGCCGCTTTATCATCTATTTTAGCTATTTTCCTAACTTTTTTATGTGCAATATAGTAGCCTGCAGTAGCCCTTTTATCTGCTGCTAAAACTACTCCGTTCTTAAACTTTACAGCTACCGTTGTAGTGCCATGTAATATTCTACTTCCTACCTCAGGCTTAACATTTTCCATTTTAAACATTTACTTCACCAAGTGAAAGACCTAAATAATTACTTCCCCACTTACTTTAACTGTACTTTAGAAAGAAACTAACCAGCCGTGTTACCATATCATTGGATTACATCTATATAAGATTTGTTGTCCTTAAAAAGATATGGGAGGGAGCTTAGTGGGTAAAACAGCACATATACACGTTATTAAACTTCCTCGTAAGATAGTTATAGGTAAGGGTGTTAGTAAACAAATCCCTCAGTACCTTAAGGATTTAGAGCTTGGCAAAAACGTGTTGCTGATCACAGGTCCCAATCTTATTAAATTGTATGGAAAGGAGATTATACAAATACTTGAAGACGGAGGGTTTAATGTAAATTATCTCATAACTAGAAGCACAAATATAAACCACTTAAAGGAACTATTGGACCAAATACAAAGCGAAAAATACGATGTTATTATGGGTTTCGGTGGCGGTAAATCTATAGATACAGCGAAGTACATAGCCACAAGCCTAGGTAAACCTTTCGTAAGTGTTCCTACGGCAGCTTCACATGATGGAATAGCTTCTCCCTTCGCCTCAATTAAAGGTCTTGAAAGACCAACATCTATTAAAGTTGAAGGGCCTGTAGCTATAATTGCTGACACTGAAATCATAGCTAAAGCACCCTATAGATTATTGGCATCTGGTGTAGGTGATTTAATAGCTAAGTTTACAGCTGTCTTGGATTGGAGGCTTGCACATAAGTTAAAAAACGAGTACTATGGTGACTATGCAGCTTCTCTAGCTCTGCTCTCAGCAAAACACGTAATAAACTATGCTTCAATTATACGTAGAGGAACAGAAGAGTCTGTACGAGTTGTTATGGAGGCTCTTATAAGTAGCGGTATAGCTATGCACATAGCTGGTTCTTCTAGACCAGCTAGCGGGTCTGAGCACCTT
The DNA here is from genome assembly GCA_964496035.1 of uncultured Desulfurococcales archaeon. Lineage (GTDB taxonomy): Archaea > Thermoproteota > Thermoprotei_A > EX4484-217-1 > EX4484-217-1 > EX4484-217-1. Next base: position 43,046 of record CAZBXI010000006.1, on the reverse strand, counting down.
TTTAGCCATGCATTAGACATTGTGGCTCCTAAGCCTGCGCTTCATGGAGAACAATGTGGTGTAGGCACAATTATGATGGCGTACTTGCATGGTAAAAACTGGAGAAAAATACGGAAAACATTGAGAGAGGTAGGGGCGCCTACTACAGCTAAGGAGTTAGGTATAGACGATTACTATATAATCAAGGCACTAACGATAGCTCACAGGATTAGACCGGAAAGGTACACCATTCTCGGAGAATCGGGTTTAACATGGGAAGCAGCTGAAAACCTTGCAAAGAAAACTGGAGTCATTGACTAGTAGCATTTAGGAGATGAAGTACTATGAAACAAGGGAAAATAATAACATTAATCTCCGTAGAAAACGCTAAGAAGGGATATAGGTTTCTCTTTGAAGGACAAGTTTATGAGCAATGTAGGTCATGCCCATTATATAATGTTTGCGTAGGCAATCTCGAGAAAGACAGAGTATATGAAGTAATTAATGTCAGAAAGAAAAAGCACAAATGTAAAGCACTCAACACTGACCTAGTAGTTGTAGAAGTTAGAGAAGCACCATTAGAGGTAGCTATACGTACATCATATGCCATAGAGGGCGCTATAATCACATTACATCCTATTAATTGCTCTAAACTGTCATGTATAAATTACGAACTATGTAACCCTATAGGGCTAAAAAGTGGTGATAAATGTAAGATAGTGAAAATATATGGTAAAATAGATTGCCCAAGAAATCTGTCGCTAACAAAAGCACTTATTAACCGGTGCTCTTAGCTTCAACCTTTTTCTCAGAAACCGGCTGCACCTCAGGTAGCTTTATAGTATATTTTTCTACAAACTCTACAGTTGGCGCTACGGGTACGTATTTCTCTATTTCTTTTGCAACTGTCTGCTTTACATATTGAATATTATCTATAAGGTACGCTTCCTTAGGCATATCTACTCTCAGAGAACCTTCAACTACTTTTACTGTGAACTTCTCTGGAGGTATGTTCCTTAATCTCCTATGAAGCAAGTACTTTACTTTTTCCAAAGGGTCTTCTATTTTCTTGAGAACCTTAACCTGGTAAACTATTGTTTTCCCTGCTAAGGGATGGTTAAAATCCACTATTACTCTTCCTCCAGTAATGTTTCTAATAGTTGCTGGAACCCCATTTATTTCCACTACTTCACCTACTTTAGGATATATTCCTCTTCTTGTGAAGTTTCTTAAGGGCATTAATTTTACTTTATTTGGGTCTCTTCTACCATAAGCTTTTTCCGGGGGTACTTCGATGGTTTTTTCCTCGCCAATATTCATTTTCGCGAGTTCTTCTTCAAGACCCTCTACTACCCTATGCTCACCTAATATCACAAGTAGTGGTTCGTACACTTTTCCTTCACTATATTTTTTATGCTTCTTAGCTACATCAGCTATTGTTGTATCTATGAGTTCTCCGGTCTCCTTAATTGTAGCTGTGTAGTCTATCAGTATGAAATCGTTTTTCTCAAAGGGCATGTACTCACCTTCCAAGGCTTTCTATGTTCAGTTATTGCCCTATTTCTCTTTTGGAATTTAAGTTTTAATGACCTTTTCTTAGGTACCAACCTTTATCTATGATGTTTTCACATACTATGCATTCATTACAGAGCGTTTTGTTAAGGTTTTTCACAATTAGCTTGCAAAGTCCAACAACATTTTCCTGAGGATCTACGACAACTACTACTTCATGTAAAGGTTCATACACTTTGGTTATGCTTTTTAACATTACGTCTCTACCATAGCTGAAGAGAATAGCTGCCTGTTCATTTATCATTATTGCATTCCTCTTAGCTATTTTGAAAAGTTTTTCGCAGATGTCCAAGCTTGGTTTAAACTTCTTACCATATATGCCTACAAATACTCCAGCACAGTAAGGTTCTCTTCCAAGTACTGCTTTTATTTTATTAAATATGAAATTAAATTGCTCATTAGTTACCGCGAATACTTCATGCCTAGGACCGCCTTTGGTTATTAGTAGCTTTCTATTCTTAAAGAACAACCTTACATTCCTGCGTCCAAACATTTGAACCAATGTTGCGAATACTTTGTCTTGCATTTTACTGGGCATGGGGGCGAACACTATAGAGTCCATGGTTTACCTACCCTATTTTCTTAAGTTTGCATATGAAGAAACCTTCTGTACCATGCTTATGGGGGTAAAGTCTTATGCACTTTCTTAGGTCAGAACGTAATTTAATGTTAAAAACTTCTGCGAAACCAGGTACTCCTACGTTTATTCCGGGGTCCTCTATTAGTATTCTGTCTTCAAGAGTATTGAGTATTTCATTTAACACGAATTCGTTTTCCTCAGGAGCAATAGAGCATGTAGAGTAAACTATTTCTCCGTCTTCTCTTACTACTTCGTATGCTATTTTGAGGAGTTCTACTTGCTTAGACGCCATAATATAGAGGTCTTCTACTCTTCTCTTTCTTATGCTTTCTGGATCTATAGGGATAAGTCCTTCGCCACTACAAGGAGCATCTAAAAGAACTTTAGTAAACGTGTTTCTAAGCCTTCTTATTTCTCGCACATCCATTCTGATAGCTATGACGTTTTCAACACCCATTCTTGACAAGTGAGATCTTAATGCTTTCATTTTCTCCCTGCTTATATCAGTGGCGACAATTATTCCTTTGTTTTTCATTATTTCTGCTAGGTGAGTTGTTTTACCACCAGGAGCAGCACACATATCAAGTACTACGTCTTCGGGTGTAGGTGCTAAGATTAGTGGGGGAAGCATAGATGCTGGATTCTGTATGTAGTAGAATCCGTAGAGGTATTCTAGGGTATGTCCTATTTTATCCTCTCCTCTAATAACCCAGAAACCATAGTCTAAGAAATCTATTTTCTTAAGTATTATGTTCTTTCTTTCTAATCTTTGTTTTAAATGTTTACAGCTTATTTTAAGCCTATTACATCTTATTGCTTTCCTTAAACCCTTACCAATAGTGTTTAGGAACATTTCTGCTTCACTATAGCCTAGCATTTTAATATATCTTTCAATAAGATATGGTGGGAAGTCGTATTTTTTAGCTAGCTCTAACGCTAACGTAGAAGGTTTCGCATAGTTTAAATCCATGTTAAACGTTTTAAAGGGATTAATCATAGTATTCCTCAGTGTAACAATACTGCTAAAAGGTAATTAAGTGTGATCGAGAAGGAAATTAAAATAAGGATTAATGATAAGAATAAGCTTAACGTATTAGAGAAGTATGTAGTAAATAAGGGTGGTGTCCTTCAAAAGGAGTATGTGGTTGTTGACGAATACTTTTCCCACCCATGTAGGGATTTCAAGAAAACTGATGAGGCATTGAGAATAAGAATTCAAGCCGAGGAAGCAATATTAACCTACAAATGTTCAAGGATTTCTCGGATACCTAAGATTAGGGAGGAAATCTCTGTAAAAGTGAGCGACTATAATGCTGTAAGGAACATACTTTTGAAACTGGGCTTTAACCCATTAGCTAAAATTGTCAAATATAGGAAGGAGTATACGTTAAATAATTTACGGATATTTATGGATGAAGTTAAAGAACTAGGATATTTTGTGGAAATTGAATGTGATGATGAGAACCTAATACTTAAATTTATAGATGCTCTCAAAAAGATGAAGATATGTGAAGGTGTTGAAGAAAGAACATATTTAGAAATGTATTTGAAGCTTAAATCTCAAAGGGCAAAGTAAATCTATTAAATTTTACGATAATTCCCTCCTTAGAGTATATTAATAATTCTGCAAAATAGCCTCTTCTAAAAGGTCCTGGATTTAGCACCAATGTATTTTGTATATTATCTACTCCTATACCTGAATGTACGTGCCCGCAAATTACTACGTAGGGTTTTATTTTCTTGATGAAATCTCTTAGTTCTATGCTGCCCATGTTACCTTTTAATGGGTGCTTATCAACGATTAAACCATATGGTGGTATGTGGGTTAATATTATGTACTTTTCACGTGATATTTTGCTTGAATGCATTAGACGTGTAAGATAAGTTTTAATCTTACTTTCTACAGGTAGTTTTAATTCGCAATCTAAGAATGGAGGAATACCAGCAATGGTGATTTCATTTATTACATATTGCCTTTTCTCTACGTTCAATATGTTGTTTTTAGTATATTCTGTTAGAGGATCCGATTCTCCTCTAACATAGATTATTTTGGTATTGATGCTAAGGCCTAATCCCTTAATTACTCTATTAAATGTTGTTTTATCTCTATCTGCTGCAAGGTCACCTGCTATTAAAATATAGTGTACATTATGTAATTTTACATAGTTAACCAATTGCTCCATGTAGGCTACGGATCCATGAATATCGGCGATAGCTATAGCTTTAAGCACCTCTGACACATTTAATTTTTAGGCGGAAAACCTATAATAAAGGTTGATTAATAATGAGGAGGTTACGAAGGATAATAGGCTTGCTTACGGATTTTGGCCTAAAGGATCCCTATGTAGCAATAATGAAAGCTGTTATCTTAAACATAAATCCTAGTGTTGAAGTAATCGATATTTCGCATGAAGTCGAGAAGTTTAATATAGCTGAAGCATCTTTCATTCTCGCAGCATCTCTCAAATACTTTCCAAGAGGTACAGTGTTTGTCGTAGTAGTAGATCCGGGTGTTGGTTCTTCAAGGAGGGCCCTTATTATTCAGACTAAGAATTTTACGTTCATAGGGCCCGATAATGGCGTTTTAGTACCAGCAGCCATTAAGGACGGTATTAAGAACTTATACGAAATACTTAACAAGAATTTCTTCTTGAAACCGTTGTCTTCAACTTTTCATGGTAGAGACATTTTTGCACCAGTAGCAGCCTACTTAACCCTTGGTACACCACCTGAGATTTTAGGAAGAAAAATAGATCTTAATAGCATTGTAAAACCTTCGTGGGCTAGGTCCAAAATAAGTAAAAATAAGGTTGAAGGCTATTTTGTATACTTCGACGGGTTCGGCAATGCATCAACAAATATTCCAGCTGATGAAGTGCCGTGGCTAAAATACGGTATAAGAGTACGGGTGAATATACATGACAAAGCATCATTAATAATAAGGTTTCTACGCGCATATAGTGAAGTTGAAGAGGGCGAAACATTGCTTGTAACTAATAGTTTCGGTTTCCTCGAATTAGCTGTAAATAAGGGTTCCGCTAGAAGGAAATATAATTTAAAATATGGGGATAAAGTAACTATAGAGAAGCTTAGTTGAAGGTGATTAAAGTTATGCGGAGAGGAATATACATAGGTCGTTTTCAGCCACCTCATTTAGGACACATATATGCCATATCTAAAGTTCTTGAAGAAGTTGATGAGCTAATCATAGGTGTCGGTAGTGCACAGATAAGTCATACCTTGGATAATCCATTTACTGCTGGAGAAAGACTTCTCATGCTTAGACTTGCCCTCTTAGAACACAACATTGACTTATGCAGAGTCTACATCGTTCCCATACCTGATATTGAAATGAACTATGTTTGGGTTAGATACGTCTCTATGCTCGTACCACCATTCCATATAGCTTACTCTAATAACCCGTTGGTAATTAGACTGTTTGAAGAGGCAGGCTATGAGACAAAAAGAATTCCCCTATATGATAGAAGCAGATTTAGTGGTAAGCGTATACGTGAACTTATGTTATCAAACGGTCCTTGGGAGAAGCTTGTCCCTAAATCTGTAGCATCTTTCATAAAAGAAATAGGTGGGGTTGAAAGATTAAAAGAAATAGCGCAAACTGATGAGGTTGTTTAAATAATGCTCATTATTGATGGAAGTTTCGGTGAAGGAGGAGGACAAATACTAAGAACAACTATTGCTCTCTCATCACTTCTTTTAAAACCAGTTAGAATAATTAATATAAGGGCCAAGAGACGTAATCCTGGTTTACAAATGCAGCATATAACCGCGGTTAAAGTACTAACTACATTAACTAATGCTAGCGTGAAGGGTTTGTACAAGGGTTCTATGGTGCTTGAATTCATACCCAAAGAGAGAAGATGCGGTTCTTTCGAGTTCAACATTGGAACAGCGGGAAGTATATCATTAGTTCTTCAAGCCTCATTACCTGTTATGCTCTTTGCTCCAGGGGAAGTTAGGTTGAGAATTAGAGGAGGCACTGATGTCTCTTGGAGTCCGCCTATAGACTACATTAAGAACGTTTTAGTGCCAATACTTGGAAAAATGGGCGCACACGTGGAAATAAAGGTTTTAAGGAGAGGTCACTATCCCAAAGGAGGAGGCATAGTGGAGGTATGTACAAGGCCTGTTAAGAAACTGAATCCTATAACATGTATAAACAGAGGAAGAGTATTAGTAATAGAAGGTATTTCTCATGCTGTAAAACTACCTAAACATGTAGCTGAGCGGCAAGCAAAAGCTGCCAAGCAGGTTCTAGAAAAACACGGGTATCGTGACGTAAATATACACTTAGAATATTACGAGCATGGTAAAGATCCTCATTTAGGACCTGGTAGTGGCATAGTCTTATGGGCCTTAACGGAGCATAGCGTCATAGGTGCAGATGCTTTAGGTGCTAAAGGGAAACCAGCGGAAGTTGTTGGTAGAGAAGCAGCTGAAAAACTCTTAAAAACTTTAAGTGCCGGAACATGCTATGATAAGCACATGGGCGACATGATTATACCGTTTCTGGCTATGGCTGATGGGGTATCTGAAATTTCTGCTTCAGAGTTAACTATGCATACAATAACTAATATTGAGGTTGTTAAAAAACTTGCCAGAGTTAATATTAAGCTGGAAGGTAGTTTAGGGAAACCTTTTAAGTTAACGGTAAAAGGTTTAGGACTTAGACCATAAGATTTCCCCATTGCTGCTAACTATTCTAACTATTCTGTGAAAAGGTATAATTCTTTCTTCGCCCTGTTGTTTAATGACAATGCACCATGCCTTCACAGATACTACATCTCTTATAATTATTCTTTTGATAATTTCTTTATTTCCTATTCTATGTTTTATCTCTATAACGTGACTTCTACTACCCTTATAACGCGGATCCCAAAGCAGCCTGTTTATTGTTTCTCTGATAGCAGACTTTTTCATGCACTTTCACACTTTCTCTGATAATGTGGTTGAGGTTTCTATATAAATCCTTATATTTCTTCATAATGCTATAAGCTTTCCTCAGATTTACAATGCTTATGCCAAATTTCTTGGCTATACCTGTAAAGCTAGGTCTTATACCCTTGCTCACTTCGGAATATGCTATAACAGCGAGAGCCAATTTTACTCTATCTGTTCTAGAAGCTATTCTGGGATATTTTGCAAATTCCTTGAGAACTATCTCGTATACCTTGTTTTCACTAAGTATTTCCTTCTTAATTTCTTCTGTTTTTTCATTCACTATAATCTTTACCATTTTTACCTTCTGACCATTATATGCTGAAAGTATTGCTTCCTCCTTTATTTTTAGGCCTGGCCTGAGGTTCGAATATCTTCTGATTAGCTTTTCATAGTTACGGTAGCTTTGATTAATTCTTTTAACCTTATTTTCATAGTATTTTGTTAGCCCATTAAATGCGAAGCTTTTTTCATTTTCCAAATTATAATAATTACGTGGAACACTATAGTCATATATTCTGTCAAGAACCATTCCACAGTTAGAACATACAATAGATCCTTCGGTAAAGCACCAAACTACTTCTTGACAACCACAGTCCGGGCACTTAATCATAATCATCATCATGAGTGTACAAGAAGCTGGGGGTTTAAAAAGTAAACCGGAACTAATCTTCGTTCCCGGAGAGTTTACCAAAACTATTCTAGCTAAATTATAAATACTTCTAAGTACGTGATTCGGTTTAGAAGAGGTGTCGATGTATATGTCTAGAGGGTACTTTGGAGCTACAACCGTAGGTATAAAGTGCAGTAATGGTGTAGTCTTAGCTTCAGAAAGGAGGATGTCCTACGGAGGATATATCCTAAGTAAACGTATTAAAAAGGTCTTCAAAATAACAGATAAATTAGCGGTAGCCTTTGCTGGACTGTTTGCTGATATGCAGGCTCTAGCTAGATTTTTAGAAGCAGAAGTTAAGTTCTATGAACTAACAATGAATAAATCTATGAATGTTAAATCAGTTGCAAAAATTCTCTCAATAATACTTTACAGTCAAAAATACATGCCATATCTCTCTGAGACTCTTGTCGGCGGAGTAGATAATGAGGGTTTCCATCTATTTATTCTTGATCCTCTAGGTTCGGTTATAGAGGATGACTACGCAGCTATAGGGACGGGGGCGCCAATAGCTATAGGGATAATCGAAAGCACATATAAGGATAAAATAGGCGTTGAAGAAGCAAGGAAGTTAGCCTATAGTGCAATAAAGGCAGCTATAGAAAGAGACGCAACGTCAGGAGACGGCATAGATATCATGTCAATAACTGAGAAGGGTATATATGAGGAGTTTAAACCAATAGCTTAGGGTTCAATCTTGAGTATCTTAGACTTTAAAAGAGCAAGAATAGTACAGGAGGAGCTTGCTAAATACGTTATACTAAAAGATGACATAACATATCCTCCTAAATTTATTGCTGGACTTGATATATCTTACAAAAGTGGAAAAGCTGTTGCATGTTGCGTAATACTAGACTATAAAACCCTAAATGTAGTCGAAGTGCGTTTAGTGAAGGAGAACATAGTAGTACCTTATGTTCCAACATTTCTTGCCTACCGTGAACTACCATACTATGTGTATCTATGCTATGACTTTAAGAATAGAAATGATGTAGTAATATTAGTCGATGGTCATGGACTAGCTCATCCGAGAAAAATGGGTATAGCATGCCATCTAGGTGTTACCTTAAACATCCCCACAATAGGTGTTGCAAAGAAAATACTCACTGGAAAAATAGTTTCTATTAAATCGAAAAAATACTTGCAGCTAAAAGATGGAACATTAGCAGCAGTAATAGTAGAGAGAAGAGCTTATAGTCCTCTATACGTCAGCCCAGGCCACAGGGTAAGCTTAGAAACTGCTGAGAAAATAGTGTTAAAAACATTAACTAATGAATATAGGTTACCTAAACCTATACAATTGGCTCATAATTTCTCCAAAATGGAGAGTAGAAGGTTATGATGGTTACACATAGTAAATGGAAAAGTATGAAGGAGGAACTCGAAGCGCTGTTAGTAATCCTCGTATTAGCAAGGTTTGGAGCAGTAAATAGATATATTCGCATATCTACAAGAAAAATAGCTAACGTCCTAGGGTTTTCTCAACAATCATCATCACGTATAATGAGAAAAATAGCCGAAAGAGGGTATATTTCACGAAAAGTTACACCTAAAGGTGAAGAAGTTAAGATAACTGAAAAAGGATTCAGCATAGTTCTAAAATACTATGAAGAACTGGGAAGAGTATTAAAAACTGTAAGCCCTGAAACCATAGTAATTAGAGGAATTGTAACAACAGGTTTAGGCGAAGGAAGATATTACTTAATGTTGAACGGCTACATTAAACAATTCAGAGAGAAACTTGGTTTTAAACCATACCCTGGTACGTTAAATTTAAAGCTAAAAAACCTTGAAGACGTAGTTAAAAAAGCTAGACTTCTAAAAACTCCCGGAATAATTATTGAGGGATTTAGCAACGGTATACGAACCTACGGTAGAGTCAAAGCGTTTAAAGCAAGAATAAACGATTTAACGGATGATGTTGCCGTGGTTCTACCTGAACGGACAAGTCATGGTTTTGACATCTTGGAGATTATAGCACCGTTCAATATTAGAGAAAGGTTAGGTCTTAAAGACGGAGATGAAGTCACAGTAACTGTTTACTTGCAGTAATAGCTTATTACCCGGTCTATAATTTTAGAGCTACTACAACAGGAATACGTTTCTAGTTTCTCCTTTAACCGTATTATATTAATATTCTTTAACCCTCTTCTTTCGAGCTCTTTTCTGAGATTATTTTCATCTATTTTTTGATCAGGACCTAACAGTATAATGTCGGGTCTTATCCTCTCTACAGCCTTAAGTATGTCATCTCTTTCACCTAATATAGCTTTATAAACACCTTTAATGTTAGAAATAACGTAAAGTCTTTGCTCTTCATCAATAATAGGTTTTCTACCTTTGAACTTGACAACATTAGAATCACGAGCAACCACCACATAAACTTTTCCATATTCTGCGGCTTTCTTTATGAGAAAAATATGACCTGGGTGTATAATATCAAAGGTTCCAGCAACAAATACCTTCTTAATATGTCTCTCAAAGGGCCAAGCAAAATCGATCAGCTTCAACATTTTAAGACCATCTAGTATTCCTTCAGCATAGGTAGAACAGACTATACTATCAATAAACGAGCCTTTATCGAAATAGTATTTTGCATCTTCGAAGTACCTTTTAGCTTCATTAACTGCCTCCATAACTTCTTCATTCTTACCTTTAAAAACCAAGGTTTTAAAAGCTTCCTCTAAGTTCCTAAGGTATTTAAATGCCCTACTTTTTATTTCAGATGTTTCAGACAATGTTTGCCACCTAAACATGCTATTTAATCGTAAACCTTCTTAAAGCCTCCTCCTCTATGAAATGAAGTTTTCCAGGAACTATAATTACATGAGGTGGGGGTCCGAAATCCTTTGAAAGAAGTTCACTTATTACTCCATAAACGCATTTTTGATCTCTTAGTGAAGCTCTGGCTATAACTAAGACTTTCTCATTTTCTAATATTACTCCCTCTTTGCGCTTACGCTCAATTTCCATAAGTAATCTAAGTGCCTCATTAGCTCTCATGAAAATTCCCTTTTCAGCATCGAGATCGAGTAGTAGAAGCGTATGTAACCCTCTCTTCTTATTCTCCTTGATTACATCATAAAAATACTCATAGGTTATACCTTCCTTTGGATAAACTATTGTTGCGCTTTTCCCAAATTTGTAGGACATTAAGCCTGAACAGCTTATAGCAACAGAATGTATGGAAATACCGTGAACAATCTTTACTTCGATACCCTTTTTAACTGCTTGAAGAAGTAGCGCTATATGAGTTGTTGCAATAAACGGATCACCTATTACAGCAAAAGATGCATTTAATCCTTTGTCCAAAGCGTCAAAAATTATTTTCCCATTCTCATCTTCAATATTTCTCCTAGAAACAGGTATTACCTGCTTCTTTAGAAAAGACGATAAAGTTTCAGCAGAAATATTTTCGCCTACGCTAGTATAACTATCAAGGAAAATAATGTCGGACTCTTTTAAAACCTCAATAGCTTCTAATGTTAAATGCTTTAACTTTAAACCTAAACCTACGAAAGCAAGCCACGGCATAACCTATATTACCACTAGAAAGTATAGTGAAAACTTAGTTATTAAGGTCGAGCACTATGAAGACTAAATATGAGTTAAGGTTTAGGAGCGAAGTGATATTTTATGTGGCGGGCCCGCCGGGATTTGAACCCGGGACCTACGGGTTAAAAGCCCGCCGCTCTACCTGGCTGAGCTACGGGCCCAAAGCCCTTCGTAGCTACTTTAATTTAACCGATATGTTTAAACTTTTCTAATTACTAATTGGAGGTGTAGAAAGCTTTATATTTTCCAATCTAGTGTGCTTTTCTGATAGCGTAGGTTCAGTTACACGTTATACTAGGTGTGTAATGTGGTCCGTAAAGCTAAAATATTGGAACACGAGTTAGTGCCTAAACATGAGGTATTACCTCCAGAGGAAGCTTTAAAAGTGCTTAAAAAACTAGGTGTTACACCAGATAAGCTTCCATGGATTAGAGCTTCAGACCCTGTTGCTAGAGCTATAGGTGCGAAACCTGGTGATATTGTTAAGATTACTCGTAAAAGTCCAACTGCAGGTGAAATCGTAGTTTATAGATATGTTGTTCCAGGTTAGGTGTGTGAAAGATGAGTTCAAATTTAAAACTTAAAAATTTGATTAGTGTTGAAGACCGCTGGACTATAATGAAGGCTTTCTTCGAAGAGAAAGGTCTTGTTAGGCAGCAGCTTGATTCGTACAATGACTTTGTCCTCAATAAGCTACAGGAAATAGTAGATGAACATGGAATTCTCGAAACTGACATTCCAGGATACTACATAAAATTCGGTAAAATCAAAATAGGAAAACCCATGGTAAGAGAGGCCGATGGTAGCCGTAAAGAAGTTACACCTATGGAATGTAGAAGGAGAAATCTAACTTATGCTGCACCCATAAAGTTAACTGTAACACCTGTTGAAAACGGTATCGAAGATAATCCTATTGAAGTAGTTATTGGTATGCTTCCAATAATGCTTAAATCAGTTAAATGTGTTCTTCATGGTCTTTCAGAAGAGGAACTAATTAAGCTTGGAGAAGACCCCTATGATCCCGGAGGTTACTTCATAATCAACGGATCCGAAAGAGTAATAGTTACTCAGGAGGACTTAGCAGTAAATAGGGTCCTCGTAGATATTTCAACTTCGGGAACAACGGTAACTCACATAGCTAAAGTTTTCTCAGCTACATCAGGCTACAGAGTTCCTGTTGTACTTGAAAGGTTGAAAGATGGTACGTTAATGGTTTCATTCTCTGCTGTACCGGGTAAAATACCATTCGCAATAATGATGAAAGCTCTCGGCATGAAAACGGATAGAGACATAGTGTTAGCAGTATCAGCAGATCCAGAAATACAAAAAGAAGTCCTACCGTCCCTAGAACAGGCAGCAGCTATTAAAACAACAGAGGATGCATTAGATTTTATCGGAAGTAGAGTAGCTATAGGACAAACACGTGAAAACCGTATTAAGAGAGCAGAAACAATAATCGACAAATACTTCTTACCACACCTAGGTTCAACACCTGAGGATAGGAAGAAGAAAGCTTTCTACCTTGGCCAAATGGCATGTAAATTAATAGAACTTGTTCTTGGCCGTAGAAAACCTGACGACAAAGATCACTACGCAAATAAGAGATTAAAATTAGCAGGAGACCTTCTAGCACAGCTCTTTAGAGTCGCATTTAGAACTCTTCTAAGGGATCTAAAATACCAAATAGAAAGAACACATGTTAGAGCAAGGAAAATGAACATACAAGCACTAGTTAGACCTGACGTCGTAACTGAGAGACTTAAACACGCTTTAGCTACTGGAAACTGGGTTGGAGGAAAAACAGGTGTAAGCCAGCTTCTTGACAGAACAAATTACATATCAGCATTAAGCCATTTAAGAAGAGTTGTTTCGCCATTAAGTAGAAGTCAGCCTCATTTCGAAGCAAGAGATGTACATGGAACGCAGTGGGGAAGAATATGCCCATTCGAATCCCCAGAAGGACCCAACATAGGTCTCGTAAAGAATCTAGCTCTAATGACGTATATCTCGGTAGGAGTGGATGAAAGGGAAATAGAAGACATCTTATACAAACTAGGTGTAGTTAGGATAGAGGAAGCTCATAGAACAGGAAATATGGTCGGTGCTAAAGTTTTCCTAAATGGTAGACTAATAGGTTTCACGGATGAACCTAAAAAACTCGTTAAAACGGTAAGAATGCTTAGAAGACAAGGAAAAATAAGTCACGAAATTAACATTGCCCATTATAAGGATCAATATATAAATGAAATATATGTGAACTGTGATTCCGGAAGGGTTAGAAGACCATTATTAATTGTTGAGAACGGGGAATTACTTATTAAGCCGGAACACATTGAGAAGATAAGGAAGGGCGAATGGAAATTTGAAGACCTAGTAAAACATGGCCTAGTAGAGTATCTTGACGCTGAAGAGGAGGAAAACGCCTTAATAGCCTTAAATCCCGAAGACATAACTTCCGAACACACACATATGGAAATATGGCCTCCAGCAATATTAGGCATAGCTGCTTCAACCATACCCTATCCTGAACATAACCAGTCACCAAGAAACACATATCAATCAGCTATGGTTAAACAAGCCCTAGGCCTTTACGCTGCAAATTATCAGATAAGATCGGATTCAAGATCGTACCTTTTACATTATCCACAGAAACCGCTAGTTCAAACTAGAGCACTAGACGTTATAGGATACAATAACAGACCTGCAGGACAAAACATGATAGTCGCAGTAATGTCATTTACAGGATATAATATAGAGGACGCAGTAATACTAAGTAAAGCTGCTGTAGAAAGAGGATTAGCAAGAGCAACCTTCTTTAGACTATATGAAGCTGAAGAAGCAAAGTATCCTGGAGGATTGGAGGATAGAATTGAAAAACCTGAACCAGTAGTTCGAGGTTTCAGAGGAAAAGATGCATATAAGAAACTTGGACCTGACGGTATCGTCGACCCTGAAGAAGAGGTATATGGGGGAGAAGTACTTATAGGTAAAACAAGTCCGCCAAGATTCCTAGAGGAGTATAGGGAGCTAAGTCCCGAAATCCTACGTAGAGAGACATCCGTTGCTATGAGACATGGAGAAAAAGGCATCGTAGATACAGTAATGATAACTGAGACCATTGAAGGAAATAGGCTAGTGAAGGTAAGGGTAAGGGATCTAAGAATACCAGAATTAGGAGACAAGTTTGCATCAAGACATGGGCAAAAGGGTGTTGTAGGTTTACTAGTACCTCAAGAAGACCTACCCTTCACTGAGGAGGGTATAACACCTGACCTAATAATAAACCCGCATGCCTTACCTTCAAGAATGACGTTAGGGCAGATGATAGAGTCCATAGGTGGAAAAGTAGCAGCTCTAGAAGGTAAATTTGTTGATGGAACACCATTCTACGGTGAAAAACCATACAAGCTCGAAATAGAGTTGCTTAAGGCAGGATATAGGGCTGATGGAACGGAAACAATGTATGATGGGAGAACAGGAGAGATGCTGAAGACACCAATATTCATAGGCATAGTATACTATCAGAGACTATACCATATGGTAGCAGATAAAATACATGCAAGAGCAAGAGGACCAGTACAAATACTTACGAGACAACCTACAGAGGGTAGAGCGAGAGAAGGAGGATTAAGATTTGGAGAAATGGAAAGAGACTGCTTAGTAGGTCATGGAGCAGCAGTACTTCTTAAAGAACGTCTTCTTGACAGTTCTGATAAAACAATAGTTTACGTATGTGAAAACTGCGGTATGATAGGATACTATATGAGAGATAGATTCGTATGCCCACTATGTGGTGAGAAAGGAAGACTACATCCAGTTGAAATGTCCTATGCATTCAAGCTTCTACTTCAAGAACTAATGGCTATGTGTCTCTATCCTAAACTCATCTTAACAGACATATTTGAGAGAAAGAGGTGAAAATAAGTAATGGTCGAAGCTCCTAAGAGAATTAAAGCCATAAAGTTTGGCTTACTATCCCCGGACATTATAAGGAAAATGTCTGTAACGGCAATAGTAACAGCAGATACTTACGATGAAGATGGAGCACCAATAGATGGAGGATTAATGGATAAGAAACTAGGCTCAATAGAGCCTGGTCAGAGATGTCCTGTTTGTGGGAATACTATGGGAGAATGTCCTGGACATTTTGGGCATTTAGAATTAGCTAGACCAGTAATCCACGTAGGTTTCGTTAAAATAATTCATAATCTACTTAAAGCTACATGCTATAATTGTGGTAGAATTCTCATACCTCAAAAAGAAGTTGAAAGGTATTTAAGATTACTTAAGAAGCTTAAAGCTAAATGGCCTGCCTTAGCTAGAAGGCTGAACGAGTACATTTTAAAGAAGGCGTTGAAAACTACAACATGTCCTCATTGTAAAGCAAAACAGTATAAAATAAGGCTTGAAAAACCTACAACCTTCTACGAAGAGAGAAAGGAAGGCGTAAGAAAACTAACACCCATAGAAATACGTGAACGCTTAGAGAAAATACCTGACGATGACGTAAAACTTTTAGGCTTAGACCCTGAAAGTGCAAGACCAGAATGGATGATATGTACAGTCTTGCCTATACCACCCGTTACTGTTAGACCATCAATATTTCTAGAATCAGGTATTAGAGCAGAAGACGACTTAACACATAAGCTAGCAGACATAGTGAGAATAAATGAAAGGCTAAGAGAAAACATCGAAGCAGGAGCACCTGAGCTCATAATAGAAGACTTATGGGATCTGCTACAATACCATGTAATAACGTATTTCGACAATGAAGTTCCAGGAATACCTCCTGCAAAACATAGATCAGGAAGACCACTAAGAACCTTAGCTCAAAGACTTAAAGGGAAAGAAGGAAGATTTAGAGGTCATTTATCAGGTAAGAGAGTAGACTTCTCAGCTAGAACCGTAATCTCGCCTGACCCAAACATAAGCATAAATGAAGTGGGAGTACCTATTGAAGTAGCAAAAATATTAACAGTTCCTGAAAAAGTCACTCCATGGAATGTGGAGGAACTACGCAAACTTGTACTAAACGGCCCATACAAGTGGCCCGGAGCAAACTATATAATAAGACCTGATGGTAGAAGAATAGACCTAAGATTCGTAAAAGACCGTAAAGCACTTGCAGAAACACTTACCATAGGATACACCGTAGAGAGACATTTAAGAGATGGAGACATAGTCTTGTTCAACAGACAACCATCGTTACACAGAATGTCGATAATGGCTCATAAAGTTAAAGTCTTACCAGGTAAAACCTTCAGATTAAACCTCGCAGTATGTCCACCATACAACGCCGACTTTGATGGAGACGAAATGAACCTCCACGTACCACAAAGTATTGAAGCTAGAGGTGAAGCTAGAACATTAATGCTTGTACAAACGCAAATACTTTCACCAAGATATGGCGGACCAATAATAGGCGCCCTTCAAGATTATATTTCAGGGGCATATCTTCTAACACTTAAATCAACGCTACTAACCAAGGAAGAAGTAGTTGAGCTTTTAACAGTAGGTAAATATGAAGGAGAAATACCTGAACCAGCAATATTGTCACCCAAAGAGTACTGGACAGGTAAGCAAGTATTTAGTCTATTTTTACCCAAAGAGTTCTCCTTTACAAGCAAATCAAGTACATGTCTTAAATGTGAAACATGCTACTATGAAAAATGCCCATATGACTCATATCTAGTTATTTCAAAGGGTCAGTTACTAGCAGGGGTTTTAGATAAAAAAGCAATAGGGGCTCAAGTAACAGAAAGTATGTTACATAGATTAGTTAAAGAATACGGAGAAGACTATGCGAGATGGTTCCTAGATAATGTGTTCAGAGTATTTTTAAGGTTCATAGAAAAACATGGATTTACCATGAGACTTGACGATGTTGTCGTACCCGAAGAAGCAATTAGGGAAGTAGAAAAAATCTTGAGAGAAGCAGAGAAGAGAGTTTATGAGCTAATAGACGAGTTCAAAAGAGGAGAATTAGAACCTATACCTGGAAGAACACTTGAAGAAACACTAGAGCTGAGAATAATGGAAGTTCTAGCAGATGCTAGAGATAAAGCAGGAGAAGTAGCAGCAAAGTATTTGAAAAGAACAAACCACGCATACATAATGGCAATGACAGGAGCACGTGGAAACATACTTAACTTAACGCAAATGTCAGCTACCCTAGGCCAGCAATCGGTTAGAGGAAAGAGAATAGTAAGAGGGTACACGAAAAGAACACTACCCCACTTCAAAGCCGAAGACTTAGGGCCTGCACCTAAAGGTTTCGTATATGGAAGCTTCAGTAGAGGACTTTCGCCAGTAGAAATGTTCTTCCACGCAGCAGGAGGAAGAGAAGGCTTGGTAGATACTGCTGTTAGAACATCTCAGAGCGGATACATGCAGAGAAGACTTATAAACGCTCTACAGGACTTAAAAGTAGAGTATGATGGAACAGTAAGGCTCCCAGAAGGATACATAGTTCAATTTAAATACGGCGAAGATGGAGCTGATCCATCAAGAACGGATCATGGGAAAGCAGTTAATATAGATAGGATAATACAAAAAGTTTTAAGCTCATAGAACGAGGTGCCAACGCCATGGTTTCGCAAAAACTCCTAGAGAAGAAGCTGAAGAAAGTGGAAAACACACTACCTAAATCCATAATAGATGAATTAGCGACTAAGCTAAAAGACCTTGAAATACCGGAAGAGAAAATAGACAAAATAATCGAAGAAGTGGTTAAAGAATATAGATATGTTGAAGTAGACCCCGGCGAAGCTGTTGGAACAGTAGCAGCACAATCCATAGGGGAACCAAGTACACAAATGACTCTAAGAACATTCCACTATGCTGGTGTTAGAGAGTTAAACGTAACCCTAGGCTTACCTAGACTTATCGAAATAGTTGATGCCAGAAGAGAACCATCAACACCTATAATGACAGTGTATCTTGATGAAGAGCATAGATACGATAAGAACAAAGCATTAGAAATAGCCAGAAAAATAGAATACACGACCATAGAGAACGTAGCAAAAACCATAGATGTTGACTTACTAACAAATTCAATAATAGTAGAACTGGACAAGGAAATGATGAAAGACAAAGGTGTTACATTAGAACAGATAATTAAGGCTCTTGAAAAACTAAAAATAGGGAAAATAGTAGTTGAAGAAAACCAGATAAGAATAAATATTCCACAACCAGAAACTGAAGGAGTTATAAGAATAAGTAAGTTAAACAAACTAAGAGAGAAAGTAACTAATGCTAGAATCAAAGGATTAAAGGGTGTAAAGAGAGCTATAGTTCAAAAGAAGGGAAAAGAGTACGTCATAATCACCGATGGTTCCAACTTTGCAAGCGTACTGTCCATGAAAGGTGTAGATCATAAAAGAACGATAACAAATGATATTCATGAAATAGAAAAAGTTTTAGGCATAGAAGCAGCTAGAGCAGCAATAATTAATGAAATAATGAAAGTACTTGAAGACCAAGGCCTAGACGTAGACATAAGACACATATTATTAATAGCAGACATGATGACGAGAACTGGGAAGGTTAGACAAGTAGGTAGACATGGCGTAAGCGGAGAGAAACCAAGCGTTCTAGCAAGAGCAGCATTTGAGGTAACAGTAAAACATTTACTTGAAGGAGCAGCTAGAGGAGAAATAGATGAACTCAAGGGGATAACAGAAAACGTGATTGTAGGGCAAATAATACCCTTAGGAACAGGTATTGTCGAACTCTATATGAAACCCACCTTAAGAAGAAAGTCGGAAACAAAATAATTCAAGGTGGGGTTCTTTGGCTCTTTCGTTTGAATCTGAATTGAGAATGGCTATTAAAACAGGTAAAGTAAAGTTCGGCTCTAAAGAAGCTATAAAAGCAGCAAAACTAGGCAAAGCTAAGTTAATAATTATAGCTGAAAACGCTCCTAAGGAAATAAAAGATGACATAGTTTATTATTCAAAACTCTCTAAAATCCCCATATACATATATAAAGGTACATCAGTTGATCTTGGTACTATATGTGGCAAACCGTTTATGGTTGCTGCTGTAACAATCTATGATGAAGGAGACTCTAGGATATTAGAATTTGTTGGAAGCGGTGAAGAAGGTGCCTGAAATAAAGTTAACTGCAGAAGAAATGAGGTATATAGCTCTGTTCCAGGATTTAACACGTGCAACAGTAAGGGATTGCATAATAGACGAAAGTGAGAACAGAATAATTTTTCTCGTAAAACCAGGAGACATGGGATTAGCCATAGGTAGAAACGGCATTAACATTAAGAGGCTTAAAAAACTTCTTGGAAGAAATATAGAGGTCGTAGAATATGCTGATACCGTAGAAAAACTAGCTAAAAATGCTTTAGCACCTGCAAGAGTGTTAAACGTTAAAGTTCTACAAACACCTATGGGAAAGAAGAAAGTTATAGTAACCGTTGACCCACAAGATAAAGGTATTGCCATAGGGAAAGCGGGAAGAAACGTAGCACGAGCAAGAATGATACTTAAAAGGTATTTTGACATAGACTCCGTAATTGTAACTTAGTTGGAGTTAAAGTTTAAAAACTCAGAGTATTATTTTAAAGTCTAGGGTGCTAAAGGAAAAGTGCCTGGAAAGAAATCCCCTTACGGACTATTTGCGGCGAGAAAACTTAGGAAGAAAAGGCTAAAGTTTAGGTGGAGCCAGAGGGAGTTTAAAGTACGTATGCTTAGGATAAAGGAGCGCTTCGACCCTCTAGAAGGAGCACCTATGGCTAGAGGTATAGTTCTAGAAAAGATAGGTGTTGAATCTAGACAGCCAAACTCGGCTGTTAGAAAATGCGTCAGAGTACAATTAATTAAGAACGGTAAAATTGTTACAGCATTCTGCCCAGGAGATGGTGCTCTAAACTTCATAGATGAACACGACGAAGTAATAATAGCAGGCATAGGAGGAACCAGAGGAAGATCCATGGGCGATCTTCCAGGAGTAAGATATAAGGTAATTGCTGTAAATGGGGTCTCATTAGATGCTTTATTGAAAGGAAAAAAGCAGAAACCTATTAGATAGAATCATCTTTGAGTCCTAGACAGTTCTTCCTGATGCTTAACTAGTTCTTCTGCAACATAAACCTCTGAATTCGTTAGTAAAGCTAAATATATTGCGTGGCTTGGTATCATCTTTCTCTTAATGATAGCCCCATTCACCTTAATTTCCATAGTAGCTGAATACAGCATAGTTTTCCTGTTTAAGCCGTCTATGTAAACTGCTCTTACCCTAGATTTCAATGTATCTTTAAACTCGCCCGCTATCATAGGTAATACATCAAATAAGCTTTCCCTATCGACTTCATAGTCTTCTCCCTGAATCCTATTTATTGCAATAACTATCTCGTAAGGAACGTAGTAGAGATTGAACTGTCTCCCATCTTCTAAATGACACGAAATAACTGGGGTATATGGTGGTGTAGGCATGAGAAAAGCTTCGATTTTCACTACCCTAACCATTTTACCCACTTACCTGCACCCTAAACTATGTTTGAATTCCCACGTTAAACATATAAACTTGTAAGTATTATTAGCTGATACGAATACCCCCATATTAGGGTTACGCTATGTCTGGGAAGACAACAATAAAAACTGAGGAAATAAAGCTATTTGGAAAGTGGGGTTTCGAAGGAGTGGATGTTAGAGATCCTAGCTTGAAAAAGTATATCTGCCTTAAACCGATATGGCTACCGCATACCGGAGGAAGACATGAGCATAGAAGATTCGGTAAATCAGAAGTGCCGATAGTTGAAAGGCTTATTAATAATCTAATGAAACCCGGTAGAAATGCTGGCAAAAAACACCTAGCCTATAACATTGTGAAAGTAGCTTTCGACATAATATATTACAAAACAGGTAAGAACCCGATACAAGTTCTTGTAAGAGCTATTGAAAATGCTGCCCCAAGAGAAGAAACAACGAGAATAGTTTATGGAGGTATAGTGTACTTCGTTGCTGTAGATGTTGCGCCTCAAAGAAGAGTAGACTTAGCACTAAGGCACATCACTGAAGGTGCTAGAAACTGCGCATTCAATAACCCTAAGCCTATAGAGGAATGTTTAGCTGACGAAATAATCTTAGCATCGAGATATGATATGAAAAGCTACGCTATTTCGAGAAAAGAAGAAATAGAAAGAATAGCTTTAAGTGCAAGGTAAATTGGATTTTACGAAAACCTTATATTTACGACTTTTAGTCCTTATCTCACGGACTCGTCTAAAAAGTAGGTGTACATGGCTAAGAGGTGTATTTAAGTGTCTTCAACAAAACCACACTTAAACCTAGTAGTAATAGGCCACGTAGATCATGGTAAGAGTACATTAACAGGGCATCTACTGTTTAAAGCCGGCTTTATTGATGAGAAGAAGCTAAGAGAAATAGAGGAGGAAGCTAAGAAGAGAGGCCAAGAATCTTTTAAGTATGCATGGCTTTTGGACAAATTGAAAGAGGAAAGAGAAAGAGGATTAACAATAGACCTATCATTCATGAGGTTCGAAACGAAAAAATACTACTTCACCATAATTGATGCGCCAGGACACAGAGACTTCGTAAAGAACATGATCACAGGCGCTTCACAAGCAGATGCTGCATTACTAGTAGTTTCAGCTAAGAAGGGAGAGTACGAAGCAGGAATGAGCGAAGAAGGTCAGACAAGAGAACATATAATACTAGCTAAGACAATGGGCATAGATCAAGTAATTGTAGCAGTAAACAAAATGGATGATCCAACAGTAAACTGGAGTAAAGAAAGATTTGAGAAAATAAAGACAGAAGTATCAAAGTTCATGAAGGCATTCGGTTTCAAGGTAGACAAAATACCATTCATACCGGTTTCAGCGTGGACTGGAGACAATGTTATGGAGCCAAGCCCGAGAATGCCATGGTATAAAGGTCCAACATTAATAGAGGCATTTGACCTCTTAGAGATACCTCCAAAACCAATAGATAAGCCGCTAAGAATACCAATACAAGACGTATATGTAATTACAGGAGTAGGAACTGTTCCTGTTGGTAGGGTTGAAACAGGAGTACTTAAGGTTGGAGATAAAGTAGTGTTCATGCCGGCAGGCAAGGTTGGTGAAGTACGTTCAATAGAAATGCACCATGTAAGAATACCCAAAGCAGTACCTGGAGATAATATCGGATTTAATGTAAGAGGGATTTCAAGAAGAGATATTAGAAGAGGGCATGTAGCAGGGCATCTAACAAATCCGCCAACAGTTGTTAAAAGCTTTAGGGCAAGAGTCATTATACTATGGCACCCAACAGCAATAGCAGCAGGATATTGCCCGGTAATACACGCACATACAGCAAGCATTTCATGTAGATTAAAGGAAATTATTGCAAAAATAGATCCAAGAACAGGTAAAATAGTAGAGAAACAGCCGAAGATAATTAAGAAAGGAGATGCAGCAGTAGTAGTTTTCGAACCAATTAAACCAATGGTCATAGAGAGGTTCAAGGAAATACCACAACTAGGCAGATTCGCCATAAGAGACATGGGCAGAACCATAGGCGTAGGAGTAGTTGAAGAGCTAGAGCCAGCTAAAATAGAGGTAAAGGCGAAATAAAACGGTAAACTTAAACTTTTTCTCTTAAACAAACATATTTAAAGGGTGCCAAGTAGTGGTTTCAAAAGCTAGAATAAGACTTTGGAGTACAAATGTTCAAAACCTAAACTACGTATGCGAGCAAATAAAGGAGATAGCTAAGAAAACAGGAGTGAAAATGAGAGGGCCAATACCATTACCTACGAAAAGACTAGTTGTTCCAGTAAGAAGATCACCTTGCGGTGAAGGTAGTAAAACATGGGATAAATGGGAAATGAGAATACATAAGAGAATAATAGACATAGCAGCTGATGAAAGAGTTATGAGACACATTATGAGGGTAAGAGTTCCGGAAGATGTTTACGTAGAAATAGAACTCATATAGCATATTCATACATGCAGCATGTTTGCAGTAATTCTTCTCAAGAAAAGTTTAGTTTAAATAATCAAGTTCTAAACTTCTTTTTAGACCTAAGGTGCCGGGGTGCCCGAGTGGACTAAGGGGCTGGCCTTGAGAGCCAGTGGGGCATGGTCCCCGCGCGGGTTCAAATCCCGCCCCCGGCGCCAAATCTTAAAAACTTAATGTCCATGGTCTTACCTTCTATAGATTATTATTTTCAATTTCCCGCCTGAGATAGGGTCAGGGCCTAGTTCTTCATTTACGCATCTTACAGCTTCATCCCAGCTCATGCCCTTAAGAAACACGTTATCAATAAGTTCTTTAAGGGCAAGATCCATGTAGTGTAGGCTTACAGCCCCTTCCCAACCTATAAAAATAGATAATCCTTTTTCAGCTAGCGTATCAGCTATTTCCTCGGTAAATAAGGAGTAGCAACTAGCTACGATAACTACAGAATCTTCACCAAACTTGTTCCTAAGATATACCTCGAAAAACCTGGAAAGAACAGCTAAATACGTTTTATTTAAACCGTAAGGTCGTGCTCTCGCGACAAGCCATGCTGTTTTCAAGTACGAGTATTCTTCACTCCACGGAAGACCTATGAATAAACCATTCACTCTAATCACTATTCCTTCAGAAGTTTTTCACAACAGCTTTTCCTCCATGAGCTCTTAATATTACTAAAGAATAGTTTGTTAATTCTGAGTAGAGTTTCAAATCTACTTCGCTTCCATAAAAGAAATCTACTTCATAACCTGCCTTTTTAAGAACATCAACGATGTAGTTATCAAGCTCTAAGTTAGGGAAATCTATTGAGAGACTATCAGCAACTAAAGCTCTTCTCCGATAAACCTTAACCTTCTCCCTTTGCTTCAATGTAAGAAAAAACGCTTACCAACGATATTACAATAGCTACGAGTAGAAGCATAACAATGATCTTGAAAACAGGAAACTTCCTAACGGAACTCATGTACTCCAACCGTACAATAGTTTTCAAACTAAATTGTTTAAAACAGTTTAGCTTGAAACAGAAGAACGTTATCACAGACAGTGCCGACCTGGCAGACCAGCTAGATGCGCTTGCTTCATTAAATTATTTTCTCCTTAAGTATCTTAGGCAAACGATACCCATTAGTGAAACCATGAGCAACGTTATGAACATAAATGTTTTAGCTTCTTCCCTATATGTTGTATTTTTGGCTAACTCCATGTCTGATAATGCTCCACCCACGACAGGTATTTCGCTTACCCTAACCTCAGTGCCAATGATTACGCTAGGTTCAGGTCAACATACTTGCGCACGAGTATGTAATCTGTTCTTGACACTATTTCAGTAGCTCCCCATTTACCCCATAATCCGATGTACTTAGGCACGAATTTGTTCTTAAACTCTCCTCTGTAATCCCATGGATTGTAAATTTCTTGTCTCCAATACCATTTGAAATCAGCATAACCATTGTGCTCTATAACATCTACTCTGAGCCAAACTTGTGCATCAGCAATAGGTATTTCTGTGAACATGTCCTCAACACATTCTCCATTCCAGCAGCCTTCAACGCAGAGAGTATGTGTTACTGAAACACCTTCAGGACTATCCCTTTAAAAACCTACAATATACCACCCATTACCGTACCTTGGTTCTTCAAGAACGCCTAAGCCTACCTGATGGGTATCGGCATTTATCTCAATGGTGTTCGCCCAGAATTTAACCTCAATACTATACGATGTTAGTTCTATAGGGATTTCTCTGTAGAAACACTACAGCTTCGGCTCATAAATCTCGGCTCCATGGATCATTAACGTATTTGAAACCTATTTCAACGTGGCTATCTATAATGCCGTATCTTCCTGTACCTGACTGCTCAGGGTTAAGGTGCCAGTCTTTCTTTGGTTTATCAATGAAATCATCAAAGAATACAAAGGTTAAAGTTCCATTAGCAGGAGAATTCCGTGTAAATAAGCTATTACTGGGACTTAAAGCCCCTTATGTGCCGAGTACTTGGTTTAACACTAACAGTAAAACTCATGGAGGCGGGAGAAAGAGAAGCCATAAGATCATATGGAGTATTGCTTGAAATACCATACTTGACTTCTGAAGAAACAGAAAAACTAAGGAAAATATTAGAAGATGAAGTACTCCATGAGCAGGAACTTATTGAAGAGGAGGAAGCATTTAAGGACATATTAGGTCATATTAGAGATGCAGTATTGGGCATGAGCGATGGTTTAGTTAAGGTTCTTTCAGTTACGGCAGGATTAGCTGGTGCATACGGTAATCCGCTAAGTGTAGCTATCGGGGGAACTATTGTAGGTATTGCAGGTGCTCTTTCAACGGGTATAGGTGCCTTTACAAGCGTTAGAGCTTAAACGCAAATAAGCGGGAATTTTCTCTAGAGTAGGATTGGCTGCTAAATATGTTTCTCATGTTCTTCATCGCCGTGTAGTAGAATATATGAGGAGAAAAGGGTTTAGTGAAAACGCTGCTAAAATCATTGCAAATGAAGCGCTTAAGAAAAAGAAACTATTAGAGAAAGTAATTGCTGAAGAAAATACGGATTGAAAGAAGAGAAACTCGGCCAACCAGGTAAAGCTGGTTTATACACCAGTTTATTCCAGTTTATTCTATATCACAGGAGCCGTAATACCTCTTATTCCATATTACTTAAAACTCCATGCACAATATGCTCTTCCATTATCCTTCACGACAGCTACATTATTATTAGCCACAATGGGTTTTATAGTAGCTACAGTAACTGAAATAAGCGTTAAAAGAAAAATGTTAGAAATGATAGTTAGCTGGACCCGGCTTAGCAGCATTAACATTTCTCGTAGGGAAATTAGCCTCATTAATCTTCGGTATAAGCGTAGAGCATATTTTCCATAGTTAAGAAAGTGTCTCTCACTTACCAATTAACTCTTTAACTTCTTTCTCCCCTTTTTCTAGCTCCTTTGCCTGTTCTTTATCAAGCATTTTGAGTAGTGCAAGAAATTCTCCGACATGTGTTTTCTCCTCTCCTGCTATGTCTTCAAATACTTTCTTGATTCTTTCATCATCTATTGACCTCGCTAACTGCATGTAGAGATTAATAGCATCTAGCTCTGCTATTATGGCTAGTCTTAAAGCTTCAACTATTTCATCTTTAGAAAGTTTTTTAGGAACCAATTCTAGCGGGTTCTTAGCTAACATAGTAGCACCTAAAGAGATAATTATCAGCCACACTATTAAGTTATGATGGCATCGTAGATATCAGCTTTGAAGAGCGATATAATAATGTGTTAAATACTATGCTATGTTAGAAAATGTTATCTAGAATTAACATTATAAGGAAACCAATAATTAACCCCAAACTAGCTTGTTTTTCATGACCTAAACGGTGGCTTTCAGGTATTATCTCATTACTCACAACATAGATCATAGCACCGCCTGCAGAAGCCATAGCATACGGCAATAGCATGTGAGATATTGTAGTTAAATAAGCTCCTAAAACCCCGGCTACGGGCTCTACTAACCCTGTAAGTAGCGCTACCACAAATGAGTATCTTGCCGTATACCTCAATGTGGCCATTAGGGAAAAAGCTACAGCAAGGCCTTCAGGCGCGTTTTGCAACCCTATAGCTACGGCTAAAACTATAGCTTCTTTAATATTTCCAGTGCCGAATCCGACACCTACAGCTAAGCCTTCGGGTAAATTATGTATAGTTATTGCAAAAACGAAAAGCCATATCCTCCTAATTCTTAAGCGATGATATCCCTCTATACCCTTAATTAAATGTTCATGAGGTAAGTACTCGTTAGCTAGAAATATCATCATGACCCCTAAAATGATCCCCATTAGGGTTACGTAGAGTCCTCCAATGTCTAAGGCAGGTATTATTAGTGAGAAGAAGCTTGCAGCAAGCATTACTCCGGCACTGAATCCTAAAAGAGCATCTATGACTTTTTGCGGTATTTTCCTGAAGAAGAATACAGGTAAAGCGCCTATCCCTGTAGCAAGACCTGCAAGAAGACTACCTATAAATCCTCCTAAAACAGGGCATCTTAGAAAAATTTCTATGACATCTATTATCAGTTTAAACACCTAAATACTGCATGGTTCTTCATCATGGTAACCTTAACTATTATTAGGTACTGCTTTACCCTACACCTTAAACCTCTCTTCAAACCACACATTACCCCTCTCATGATAGCCTAAAACCTCCCAATATCCAACAACATAATGTTCTTTAAAAAATACTTGTAAACAATATAACTTAGCCCTATAGGCACGTTTTCAATAAATAGCAATTTTTCAATATTTAAACCGAGAATCTCCGCTGTCGCTGAAGTTATTTCATAAACTAGCCTAGTTAAATTCTCTATTGTGGAAAACACGTAATTAACATTTCTGCATACATAAATTGCCTCAATATTCTTACGTCTTAAACTTTGAATCTTCTTAAAATAACACTTCATGAAATTACCTCCTACCCCGCATTTTGTAATAGTCTTATTCAACATAGATGCTATAATAGTTAATATACATTACTTACACTTATAAGGAAAATTTTTCAGGCGAGAAATTAATGTGAGGATAGTTAATTTTTCGAACTATATAATTTGATTTTCATATTATATAATATTTCAAAATAACATAATTTCTCGAATATTTGTTGGTGAAAATGTAATGTTGCAACCAGACGCTAAAGCACCTTCATTTGAAATAGATGCCTACAATTCGAAAAAGATGAAGTTGTAAAGGTAAAGCTTGAAGATTTCAAGCGTATCCATACTGGTGATTCATAGAAAATATATGGTACTCTTTTTTCTCTTTACCCTTAAGCGTAATACCTATGAAGATACTAAGTTTAAGTATTTTTAGTCTTCTTTCACAACATCAAGTATTATAGCGGGACATACTCTCTTAACCCCCGGTAATCGTGCTATTTCCTTATGTATCTGCGCTAACTCATTACCATCTTTACCCCAAATAGTTGCTACTATAACGTGGTCTCCTGAGGCAAGTGCTAAATATTTTACATAATCCTTCTCCTTAAGATATGAAAGCACATGAAATATGTTTTCAGGTTCAACATCTATTCCTGTTATTGACACTGCATTATAGCCTAGTTTTTTGGGGTCAATAATAATTGTATATTTTCTTATTAATCCTAATTGCTCTAACTTTCTAATTCTCTTAATAACAGCAACATCACTTATACCTACTATTTTAGCTATTTCACTATAAGGTGTTCTAGAGTTTTTTCGGAGTATTTCTAAAATCTTTAAATCTTTCTCATCAATCATAAGCAATCATCTCCTACTAATCAGTTAGTAACTTAAATATGCCAATACGATAATTTTCCAAAGGTTCTTTTGGTTCAATTATTTTCACCAATTCTGTTTTAATGCCAAGATCTTCTAACACGTATTTTAAGTCTTCAACCCAATCGTTAATTCCACATGTTTCACAAAATGAACCCTTAAATTCAACATACACTACATCGTTAACTATTTTCAATAACTTAGCTTTACTTTCAGGGCTTCGGTGCTTATTGTACAGTCTTATAGCTCTAGATATGTTTCTCTCTATATCCTCATCTTTCTTCATTACATTCCCCTTAAAGAATATCTTATTTCGCTTTTATACTTTTCCTACTTTCCTAGATTCCATGAATATTGCAGCAACTCAGAACGTAAAGTATCCTGCTACGTTTTAGTTTCAGTGTTAACTTAATATTTAGTTCAGCATATATTGGTTCAATAAATATTTTAGCTAGATTTACGGAATTAAATTTTCTTCCTTCCTCAAAGTAGTATACTTCAATAGACCTTATTGAATGTTCTACAGCATCGGGTGCTTCTACTCTAGGCCTATGTGTTTCAGCTTTGCTCACGATTTCTTTTTCTACTTTCTCCATGGTGTAAATTAGCTCTCCAAATGCTTTTATTAATATCACTTCTCCTCGTAAGATTATATAAATTTCAGAATATAAACTTTAGTTTTCTATTTGAGAAATGTTAATTTTCCTAACCTAAACTAAATAAATAGTTAACTGTGATAAATAATTGTAGTAGAGAGGTAATTAACTCTAAATAGAGGTCAATAATGTTGTTGGATGTTCTATTCTAAGGAGAATTGATGGGTTCATAATTGAAGTTAAAATAGGAAGCAAAGTGGAGACTAATTGCAATAAGTGATGCTGGTATAGCAGCCTTAGTTGACATCCATTTGCAAATAAAGGCTTTCGAAAATGCTTTAAAAAGCAACCTTATACCTTGGCTTAGAGGCTGCCATATGGACAAGCGAAATCCCAAATTAAACTCATCAATACTAGATTGCATGCTGAAATATAATGCCATGCTTACATATTTGGAGATAAAAAGTGCGGTTCTTAGAGGGAAAAATGTTACAATGTATCCTGACCGTGTTTCTCTTAGAGAGAGGAGGCTCATAAAAGAACTTATAAATATCGTTCTAAAATGTTTAAACCTAACAGAACTGTTGACAGAAATCTATGAACTAATTAGAGAAGCTACTAAAGTAGGGGTTATGGTGGAAGCTATGGGCATATTTTTTAACCCCTACAATTCTACAATAATGCTAGAAAACCCAGATTTAAAAGTAATCATTTAAAGGGAGCGTGCATTTCTCATTGGAAACCTTAAGAGAGAAAATAAAGAGGCTTCTTATAGAAGCAAGATATCCTTTATCTGTTGAAGAAATAGCTCTTAGTCTTGGCTTAGACCCTAGGGATAAGGACGTAGTGTATGAACATTTGAAACACATTGCAAAGACCATTAGAAGAGAAAGCCGAGGCAGACTAATATTGTACATGTTACCTCCTAAATGTAGGAATTGTGGTTACGTTTTTAAGAATCTAGATAAGCCTAGGAAGCCGAGTAAGTGTCCTAAATGTAGATCTCAGAGAATAGACTCTCCCAAATTTATTATTGAAGAAGTATAGCTGAAGACCCTAACTGAATACCTGCTCTCTTAAGTTTTGAACTACAGTTAGGGCAAAATGCTGCAAGCTTATGATCAACATCGATTACTGAGTTACTGAAGCTCATAACGCACTTTCTATTACTACAATGTTCTAAGCCGAAAGTATGGCCTAGTTCATGCATACATTCCTTAACTAATCTTTCAAAATACCTATCAACGTTAGGTTTAAACCCGTAAAATTCTGGCCTTAGCCTCGGCAGGAAAACCGCAGCTATACCTTTAAACGGGTCCGCTAAGCCAAATACGAAATTCAATGGCTCAACATATGCGTCAAAACCACACACCGCTAAAACCCTATCGTATCCTAAGTATCTAATTTTTTCATAAATCCAATCCAACACTTTACCTGCATGATATTGTTCTCTTAACCAATTATAGTATATTAGCGGCGGGGTAAAGTTCTCCGTTGAAACATCAATTTCACTTACAAATTTTTCACTAAGTACCTCTACAAGCCGCTTTAAAATAGTGAACTCTACAAAGCCGCATGGTTGGATAAGAAGCGTAAATTCGGTGTTCAACGCTGAACCACTAATGTTAAGTGTTTAACTTTAAAAATTTATAGCTTACCTCTTTTAGAAGAGATATGGAGAATAATTTTTATTAACAACATAGAAAATAGTTAAGGTTTGCAAGGTGATTGTATGGTCACTTTAAAGAAAGTAAGTGAGCTAATATATGAAATACCTAAAGGGTCAAGGCCTGGAATGAATGTTCCAGCTAGAATATATGCTGATGAACTATTACTTCAGAAAATGAGAACAGATAGAACATTAATCCAAGCAGCAAATGTAGCTTGCCTACCTGGAATAGTAAGGTATAGCTTCGTAATGCCCGATGGCCATGAAGGATACGGTTTCCCTATAGGCGGTGTAGCAGCATTTGACCCTGAAGAAAATGGCGTTATTAGCCCTGGAGGCGTAGGCTACGACATTAACTGCCTCCCTCCAGGGACGAAAGTGTTAACTTCTTTAGGATGTAGAGTGAATATTGAGGAACTATCTATAGACGATAGAGTAGTGTCCATAAGCAAGAAAAGTAAGGTAAAAGAAGAAGGCGAAGTGGTCTTATTTACGTCAAGATACGAAAATACGATATACGAGGTTAAGACGAAATCTGGTTTTACGCTGAAAGCTACTAGCGACCATCCAATACTTACCAGGAAGAAAGGAATGGTAAGAGTTGACGAATTAGAAGAGGGCATGGAAGTTGCTATATACCCGTTTGAAGGGGTAGACTATGAGAAACCTAAAGAGTTCACCATAATACGCGGTGAAAAGTTACCATATACCTTAAAGAAGGAACTTAAAAAACGTGGTCTTTTACCTCTAACTAGTAGAAATGCGAAATTACCTTACATACTTAAAATACTTGGTTATGTTTTAGGCGATGGGACAATTAACGGTAAGCAGCTAGAAATATATGGTAGCAAAGAGGATTTAGAAGAAATAGGGAAAGACCTGGAGAAACTAGGCTATAAGGCTAAAATTTATTCTCGCAAGAAAACATGTAAGCTCAAAGGATATGTGTTTGAGCGCCAGGAGTATGTATTAAAAGTTTCTGCAAAAAGTCTAGTAAAACTCCTAGCGATTTTAGGATGTCCTGAAGGCAATAAAACCCAAGCTAAATACTGTGTACCATGGTTTATATTTAAATTACCCCTGTGGATGATTAGGCTATTTTTAGCAGGCTACTTCGGAGCAGAACTTTCAAAACCTAGGACAATCAACGGCTATAACTTTTACATGCCAGAGTTAAAGATTGTGAAGATTAAAAAGCTTGAGAAAAATGCTTGGGAATTCTTAGAAGGTATTAAGAAGCTTCTAGAGAAATTCGGAATAAAAGCAGTAATAAGGAAGGCATATGAAAATGAGGACAAGGTTTGTTTAAGATTACTAGTGAGATCCGATACTGAAAACCTTATTAAACTATATTCAAAAATAGGCTATGAATATAATAGTTTAAGGAGAAGATTAGCTAATGCCGCCATAGTTTACTTAAAATTAAAGCAGAAAATTATCGAGGAAAGAAAGATTTTAAGAAGGATATTGAAGGAAGAATATCTTCAAGGCATACCACTAACTGTAATTGTATCGAAATACCGTGGGAAAGTTAACCAAAGGTTTATCGAAAGAAGTGTGTACTCAGAGGTAAAGAATACCAGAATACCTAAGGGCTTAATAAGGTTTGAGGAATACGTTAAGTCTAAAGTTGAGGGAGACATAGTATACGATGAAGTTGAAGAGATAAAAGCAAAACGCTATAATGGGCTAGTTTACGACATTACTGTTTCAAATGAAAACCATAACTTCATAGCTGACTCTTTTGTTGTTTCAAATTGTGGTGTTAGACTTTTAAGAACAAACCTTATGCTAGATGATTTAAAGCCTAAAAAGAAAACTCTACTGGATACCTTAGCGAGAAATGTTCCTTCAGGTGTTGGTAGAGGAGGTCTTATTAGAATATCCATAAGTGAGTTGGATAAGGTTCTACTTGAAGGAGTAGATTGGGCTATTGATAGAGGATATGCTTGGTCGGAAGACAAAGAACACATTGAAGAGAAAGGTCACATGGTAAGTGCAGATCCTGATAAAGTATCTTTAAGAGCAAAACAGCGTGGTGCTCCTCAGCTAGGTAGTTTAGGTAGTGGAAACCACTTCCTAGAGATCCAAACGGTAGAGGAAATTTACGATAGGAAAGCAGCTAAGAGGATAGGTATTGAAGACGTAGGCCAAATAGTGGTCATGATCCATACTGGCTCTAGAGGCTTAGGCCACCAAGTAGCATCAGATTATTTACGTATAATGGAGAGAGCTATGAGAAAATATGGTATAAGAGTACCTGATCGAGAACTTGTCTCGGTACCTTGGAATACTAGAGAAGCTCAAGACTATTTTGCAGCTATGAGCGCTGCAGTTAACTATGCGTTCACAAATAGAACCCTAATAACCTATTGGGTTAGGGAATCATTTAAACAAGTATTCCATCAAGACATCGATAAGTTAGGTCTCGAACTCATATATGATGTCGCCCATAACATAGCTAAAGTAGAGTACCATGAAGTAGGAGGTAAATGGAAGAAACTCATAGTGCATAGGAAAGGAAGTACGAGAGCTTTTCCGCCAGGTCACCCGGAAATACCTAAAGACCATAAGGAAATAGGTCAAGTAGTCCTAATACCTGGTTCTATGGGGACTGCAAGCTATGTTCTTCTAGGTGTGAAAACAGGTAAAGAAGCATTCTACTCTACGTGCCATGGTAGTGGACGTTTACTTTCAAGAGCAGCAGCTGTCAGGAGATATAGAGCAAGTGAAGTAATTAATGCTCTTAGGAAAATGGGCATCGAAATAAGAGCAGCATCTAAGAGAGTAGTTTGCGAAGAAGCTCCAGGAGCATATAAGCCATCCGACGCTGTTGTGAAAGTTGTT
The DNA here is from genome assembly GCA_964496035.1 of uncultured Desulfurococcales archaeon. Taxonomy (GTDB): domain Archaea; phylum Thermoproteota; class Thermoprotei_A; order EX4484-217-1; family EX4484-217-1; genus EX4484-217-1. Next base: position 9,344 of record CAZBXI010000006.1, on the reverse strand, counting down.
CATGAAGCAGGGCTCTCAAGGGTTCTACTGAAACTAAGACCATTGGGTGTCGTTAAAGGCTAAAAAGCCTCCTAATATAGTCAACTAAACATTTTAATCCATCGCAACATAAGTACGTTGATGCATTTTTACCTAAACTTGGATTACATGTCCATGCTATAGAAAACCCTACCTTCTTAAAAACAGGTACGTCAAAAACACTATCACCAACATATATTACCTCGCTCATTTTTAGCCCTTTATTCTTAACCCAAATTGCTAATATTTTTTCCTTATCAAGCAAAGGCACCTTAACTACGCCTCCAGGTATTAATTGATCTTTTTCATTAAACAACAATTCATTTGCTAAGTAGTAGTCTATTTCAAGTATTTCAGCTACGTATTTCGCTAAGATACTAATACCTGAAGTTATTATCGCTGTTTTTAATCCGAGTTTTTTAAGTTCATCAATTGCGTCTTTTGCTTGCTTGTCAATTGTAGCTTTAAGCAGAACGTTAACTATTTCGCGCTTTGATACTTTCCTTTTCTTAATCCAAAGCAGTGTGTCTAGAAACATGAATTCTTTATATGTTATTTTTCCCTCAAGATATGCTCTAAAGTTAGGTATAGCATTAACATTAAAGTAGGAATGTAAGATTTGCCAACTGCTACTCTCCTTAACCAAAACCCCGTCCATGTCGAAAACTATTACCTTATACATACCTTATCTATCCTAGAAACTTTTCAGCAATAGATCTAATAAGCAGCATTTTCGCGTTTCTCTCAGCAACAAGAACTCTATGTAGTGCGTCTTCGAGAGTTTCCCCAACACCAACAACACCATGACCTCTAAGGATAGCTAGCGAATTAGGTCCCTTTAAACCGTTAGCTACAGCTTCAGCTAATTCTATGCTTCCTGGTGGTAATCTTGGAATAACAGATATTCCATCGGGGATATAGTCTTTAGTTTCCGTAGTAGTTTCCAGCAAGGCCTCATCTATGTTTGTTAAAATATCTGTTAAGGCCACAGTACATGGATTATGCGCATGCACAATAGCTTTAACTGCATCGAATCTTAGATATATTAGCTTATGCATTCTATATTCCACGGAAGGTCTTAGCCCTTTTACGTTACTCCACCTGTCGTTGAAGTAAACAACAACTAAATCATCTATTTTTAAACTATTCTTAGGAACATGACTAGGCGTGATGATGAAATAGTTTTCTGCAAATCTATAGCTTATGTTTCCATCATATACTTCAATTAATCCTCTATCAAAAAGTACTTTTGATGCCCAAACTATTTTTTCTTTAACAGAACCTATGGTTTCCATATCTTTCAACCTAAAACTTTAACATTAGAGGAACCGCAATATGGGCATTTAATCTCCTTCTTTTCAATATTCTTTACCGTAAAATACCCTCCTTTACCCTTCTTAGCGCAGTCTCTACATTGACATCTAATTCTCGCCATTTACTTTGCACCTCAACTCTATAATACCATAGGTAGAGAGTTTATAAATACTACTTTAGAAAGGAATGCTAATAGTTTTATAAGGTGAAGGCATTTGCTTAGAAAACTTGGCATCGTAGAGGATGTTAAAATAGATTCCTCAATCAGAGCTTATGACTTAATAGGAATTTACGAGAAAATTCACGGATTTACACCAGCCTACCTTGTTGAAGCATCTAAAATACTTGCTACAATGGTTTCAGATGAAGAATCTGTAAACTTCTTAGCATTTACTGGGAACATTGTTGCCACAGGTGTAAGAGGATTATTAGCACAACTTATTGAGGAAAAATACTTTAATGTGGTAGTAACAACATGTGGCGCCATAGACCATGATATCGCTAAAGCATTTGGTGGAAAATACTATAAGGGGTATTTCGAAGCAGATGATAGGGTTCTTGCTGAGCAGAAAATTCACAGGCTAGGTAATGTTTTTATACCGCAAAACGACTATGGGCCTCTGATTGAAAGGATAACATTTAACATACTGAATGAGCTTACAAAGCTTAAGAATGAGTGGAGTGTTTATGAAATACTTTGGGAATTTGGAAAACGTATTAGTGACTCAAACTCCATCCTTAGAGCAGCTTACGAAAATAAGGTACCAATATTTGTTCCCGGAATAGTTGATGGAGCTTTTGGAACAGACTTATTCATGTACTCGCAAATGCATTCTTTCAAAATAAACCTATTCAAGGACATGAAGAAATTAGCTGAAATAGTTTTTACGTCGAAAAAGACTGGTGCGCTAATAATAGGTGGGGGTATAAGCAAACATCATACGATATGGTGGAATCAGTTTAAAGAAGGACTAGATTATGCAGTGTACGTTACCACAGCATCAGAATACGATGGGAGTTTAAGCGGGGCTAGGCCAAGAGAGGCTATATCTTGGGGCAAAATTAAACCAGAAGCAAGAAAAACTGTGGTTTACGGTGACGCTACATTGCTCCTTCCTCTGCTGTACATAGGTATGAGATACTACTTAAGTAAGAGAGGGTAATAAGATAAACTTACCATGCCCGTATTATGAGGTACTGTTGTTTATAAAGCAATATATGCATAAATATAAAATATCGGAGCTTACAATAGCTATAAAGCTGAATGGTGTTAATGGCCATGGGTAGAAATGTAAGAGAATCGTTTAGGAGCCTTAGCGCTGCAGAATTCTTTTATAGAAATAGGGAAATTGCAGGTTTCTCCAATCCAAGTAGAGCGCTTTATCAAACAGTTAGAGAGCTCGTGGAAAATGCTCTTGATGCTTGCGATTCCCATGAAATCCTTCCCTCATTATATATTGGAATTAAGCTTGTAAACCCTCAAAAATCATTTTACAAGGTAACTGTTTCAGATAATGGAATAGGTATTCCTCCACATTACGTTCCTTACGCTTTCGGCAAGGTTCTTTTCGGGTCAAAATATAAGCTAAGACAAACACGTGGAATGTTCGGTTTAGGAGCTAAGATGGCAATACTATACGGCCAACTAACCACAGGAAAACCTGTAGAAGTTGAAACAACACCACTAGGAAGCCGCTATAGGTACTACTTCAAAATAATGGTTGATATAAAGAGAAATGAACCGATAATTCTTGAACAGAAAATACGAAGATTAAAAAAGAAATCCCATGGAACAACCATATCAGTCGTTATAGAAGGAGACTGGTCAAGAGCTAAAAACAAAATTTACGAGTACATTAGGAGAACAGCCATAGCTACTCCTTACGCCAATATAACGTTCGTCCCTCCTAATAGTGATGATGCCATAGTTTACAAACGTGTAACAAATAAAATGCCCCCGCCACCAAAGGAGGTTAAGCCTCATCCACACGGCATTGACATAGAAATGCTTAAAATGCTCATATCGGTGACCGAAGCTTCAACATTGAAGGAGTTTCTTGCTAGAACATTTCAAAGCGTCGGACCTATAACGGCTGAGAAGTTCCTAAGAAACATAGGTTTTGATCCTAACATGTCTCCCCAAAACCTTACAACAGAAGGTATAAAGGCCTTAACTAGCGAACTTAAAAAGTATAAAGGCTTTAAACCTCCAAGGGCAGACGCGCTTTCACCACTAAGCGAAGACCTAATAATTGCAGGTCTCAGGAGAGTGTTAGAACCGGAATTTGTTACTGCAGTAACGAGAAAGCCTTCAGCCTACTCTGGCCACCCATTTATAGTTGAAGTTGGTATTGCCTACGGAGGAAAAATACCTCCTACTGAAGAACCTCAGCTATATCGATTTGCAAACAAAATACCACTACTTTACGATGAAAAAGCTGATGTTTCATGGAAAATAGTTTCAAATACTATAGACTGGAAAGCCTATGGAGTAGATTTTCCAGCACCATTAGCGGTACTCGTCCATATATGTAGCACAAAAGTACCCTACAAGGGGGTAGGGAAGGAAAGCATTGCTGAGGTTCCTGAGATAGAAAGAGAAATAAAGAACGCAATCAGAGAAGCAGCGAGGAGGCTACGAACATACATATTTAAGAAGAAAAAGGAAGAAGAGCTAAAGAAAAAGACAATAATCTATGTAAAGTACATACCGGAAATAGCGTATAGTTTAGCAACTCTAAGTAAACCACCAAGTGCAGAAATAAATGGAGGAGGATTAACAGTTAAAGAGCTTGAAAGAATGCTTCTAAACCTGGTACGAGAAAAACTTCAAAAATTAGGGGTCTCGATAAATATTGAATCCCTAAGAAAAAGCATAAGGATAAAGTGAGGTGCTAAAATATGAGTGAGCAATTTTACGATGTAGACTATAAACAGAGACTTGAAGCTGCCGAAATTCTTCATAAAACTTTCGTAGAAATTATAGAGCAAATTAAGAGAAAGGAGAATCCCACACTAATTTTCCCTAAGAGAACACTAAGCAACACTATCTACGATGAGAAAAGAAAACTCCTATTACTTGGCCCTGAAACACAAAAACGAAAATTCTTAGATGTAAATGAAGCGAGGAAATTCATGCAAACACTGCTCATGGCTAAAATAATTTATGAAGCACTAATAAACAACGAATATCCTACAATAAGAGACCTATATTATAGAGGAAAACACAGCATAATATATTACGATCATAAAGGTAGAAGGAGAGAGGAAAATACATGGGATGAACAGAAAGAATCAGATGCAATAATAAGAGACATTGAGGTGCTGACAGGTCTCCTAAGAGAAGACATGCTAATTTTAAGTAAGGAAAAGGGCAAGCTTGTCGGGAAAATAAAGCTAAAATCTGGCGGTGATGTAATCGATGCTTCTAAAATGGGTCATGGCGCTTACGCCTTAGAACCAACACCGGACTTAATAGAAATACTTGACGTAGATGCGGACTTCGTACTCGTTGTAGAGAAAGATGCTGTTTTTCAGCAACTACATAGGTATAGGTTCTGGGAGAAACATAGAGCCCTACTAATAACTAGTGCGGGCCAGCCCGATAGAGCAACAAGGAGATTTGTAAAAAGACTTAATGAGGAATGTGGTCTTCCCGTGTACATACTCACAGATGCCGATCCTTATGGATGGTACATATATTCTGTGTTCAAAATAGGCTCAATAACACTTTCGTACGAGAGCGAGAAATTAGCTACACCTAAAGCAAGATTCCTAGGAGTGAGTATGACAGATATTTTCGGCGAGCGTAATAGCAGAGGGAAAATAGTTAAACAACCATACTTAAGCAGTAGTGAACGCAAAAACTTCATAATTAAGGCAACACCAAGAGATATAAAAAGAGCTAAAGAACTATTGAACTATAAGTGGTTCCAAACTAAGCAGTGGAAGAAAGAAATTCTAATGTTCATAAATAAAAAAGTCAAATTAGAAATAGAAGCCCTAGCTAGTAAGAGCATAAAATTCCTCGCAGAAAAATACATACCAGAGAAAATAGAGAATGGCTGGATAGATTAGCAAAAATATTTACTCTTAAACGCTTTTACGCTTAATTCCCCTTAACTTGTAAACGATAAGCTTTGCTATAGGGTAATCGAAAACTACGACATGAACTATATTGTAAGCAGCCGTTACAAGTAATACTATTACTAAACCTACGGTGAAATTAGGATTAACCACCATTACTACTATCTTAAATAAAGTTACTAGAAGAACAAAGTTCGCTATAGACATTACTAAAGCCCTAAACACGGAGGATATTAAAACACGAGTAAATTCCCGTGTTTTTCTTTTAAATAAATGAAAACCAATGATCATTGAAAGTACAGCTAAAAACTTCATAAGTGGACCTATAGGTACGAATTCTCCTCTAAATAGCAAGAATATAAAATGCAGAATAGCTACTAAAACGCTGACTTTAAAACCATATAGGAGGTATGCTATGAGAGAAGGTATTTCTGAAGGATCGAAAACCAAATAAGAGAAGGGTGGAGGCATCCTAAGTATAGTACTAGCTCCACTTAAAGTCAGTAGTGAAGCTAGTGCTGCTAAAATAGATGCACATGCTATTTCTCGAGATTTCATGGTGAAGCACGCTCTAACCTAAGCCGAGGAATAACTATTTAACGTACTCAAATTTAAGAGTAGCTACTCAAATTTGAGTATATTAATTAATAACATAGTATTTGCTATAACATAAGCGGTGGAATAGAGTAATGCATAATAATTTTATCAGCAAAGCAATTAAGAAAATCAGTGTTAAGGAATTCGCTAAAATGATTGACCATACTATCTTAAAACCCAATGCTACATTAAACGACGTAAAAAAAGTTTGTGACGAAACTCTAAAATATGGTTTTGCAGTAGCAGTTATCCCACCATTCTATGTGAAACGTATTGCTGAAGAATATAGGGATTGCAAGATAGCTACAGTAGTAGGTTTTCCCCTAGGTTTTCAGAGCTTATATGTGAAGAAGAAGGAAGCTGAAGAAGCAGTAAGCAATGGAGCTTCAGAAATAGACATGGTAATGAACATTTCAGCCTTTAAAACAGGCAATAGAGAATACGTGTTAAATGAAATAGCTGAAATAGTAGATGTTGTAAAGGGCATGGGTAACATAGTTGTTAAAGTAATTATTGAAACAGGCTATTTAAGCGACGAAGAAATAATTGAAGCTTCCAAAATAGTAGCTAATGCTGGAGCAGACTATGTAAAATCATGTACAGGGTTCGGCCCAAGAGGAGCCACTGTACATGATGTACGATTAATGTATAATGCCGTTAAAGGTAAAATAGGTGTAAAGGCTGCAGGCGGTATAAGACATGTCGAAGACGCCATAGCTATGGTATCTGCAGGAGCTTCGAGAATAGGTACGAGCAGTGGTGTACGCATTATAGAGGAGTATAAGAAGCTAAAGGAGCATCTAGAATCTTAATTTAGGATAAGGTAATGGCGCTCGCTTATGCTCTGTCTTTTTTACTCTTTCCAGAATAGCTTTAACATCATCTATTCTCAATCCTATTTCCTTTGCTAACTCGTTAATTGCGAGTTTTTTCTCGAAATATCCGTAGAGGATTTGGTCTATTACATCATAGTCGAAACCTAGCTCCTCTACAGCTAAATGTCCTTTCCATAATCCTGGCGAAGAGGGTTTTTCATAAATTTTTCTAGGTAATCCTAAGTATTTAGCTAGCATTCTGACCTGAGTCTTATACAGGTCGAGTATGGGAAAGAAGTCTGCTGCTCCATCACCATACTTAGTGAAGTACCCTAGCAAATATTCGCTTCTATCACTAGTACCTGCTACAAGCTTCTTCAATGCATTAGCATGATAATACAAGATAACCATCCTAACTCTAGCTATAATGTTTCCTCTAACTACTTTACCTATCAATTTTGTAAGCCATGGAGAACTCTCAATTATTGATTTAACGCATTCACCTATATTTATGACCTTATATGAAATACCTAATAGTCTTGCAATCTCAATAGCATCTTCTACATCACTCTTAGAAGTCTCCTTGTGAGGCATTATTAAAGCTAAAACATTTTCCCTACCAAGAGCCTTAGTAAGCAACGTAGCTGTTACTGAAGAATCTACACCACCACTTAAACCTAGAACAGCACCATTAACACCTGCTGAGGAAACATATTTCCTAATAAAATCTAAGGCCTTATTCTCGATCTCACTGTAGTCTAAGTTGATTATTTCTTCTAAAATACCCAAACAATTTCACCAAGTTAAGAATTAGGACAGTTACTTATTTAGACTTCTACGTATGGCCAATGTTTTGCTAAGATTTAGAATAAAGGGTAGGCAAATAAGGGTCAACACATAGTATGCTAGAATTCTCCACAGAACTACACCTGCTCCAGGTTTAATAATAGATAATCCAGCTTCCATACCTATAGAACCTGCAGGCAACGGTACTATACCTAGAGATAGTGCGAAAAGATACGCTACCAGCGAACGAATAAACTCTATATTCGCACCTACGGCTAAATACGCTAAAAACACTGAAAAAGAAGTAAAAACTATCTTCAACAAAGTTAGGAAAATAAATATTACATGATCTAAGATGCTGAGTTTTACATCAGAAAAGTTTAATTCCATAGTTTTGATGTCAAAGTACTCTCTCAAAAAACCAAATCTTTCAATAACACGCAATATCGCGCTGTAAATTTTCCTTCGTCTCAGAAAAATTGAAACCCACAGTGTAACAATCAGTGTTGAAGAGAACATTGGAAGAACGCAGTACAGGTTTCTTTCAGCAACCAAGTAAAACATGGCGAAGAACAAGGCAAGCATATTGGGAACAAGAACATCCAATAATATTTCGTATAAGACTATTGCGAAATTTTTACCGGAATTATTTGCAATCCTAGTTATAGCGTAGAACCTTAATATTTCACCACCGCTATGTGTTGGGGTAATATTGGATATGAACTGCGAAGAAAACCATATTGTAAGGCTATCCATGAACCTAAGTTCTTTACTTAGAAGAGAAAGCCTAACAGATGAAATAATTAATGAGAAAAATAGTGCAGAAAGAGACAGTATTACATAAATGAAATTCACATTTAAAATGAATTCTAAACTTACGTCAACTATGAAACTGTAGAGGATGAGAACTAAAGTAACTACGAAAACAGCTAAAAATACGTTTTTAAGGCTGTATATGTTTAAGCTTCTCATTAACTATCTTTCACCTTTAATCTTAGCTAAAACTCTTACATCAGTTATTACCGTTTCAGGATATTGCCCTTTCTCATCTTTTTCATATTTTTTAACCATATCCCATATGGTAAGTAATGCGGTCATAGTTGCTACTAAAGCCTCCATTTCAACACCGGTCTTAGCTGTGGTTCTTACCTTTGTTTTAACTTCGATAAAACTATCTTCAATACTAAAATCTACATCAACATGGGTTAATGGTATTGGGTGACATAAAGGTATTATCTCCGAGGTCTTTTTTGCCGCAAGAATTGCAGCTACCGTAGCTACAGACAGAACATCCCCTTTCTCTATTTTCTTACTTTTAACAAGCTCTATTGTTTCCTTCTTTAAAACAATTTTACCCAAAGCAATAGCCTCCCTATACACTTCAGGCTTAGGTGAAACATCAACCATCCTTACCTTCATATATTACTCACCTCTCTTCATGCTCTCCTTATAGTATGGTTCTCTTAACTCATTAGCTTTAACTATTGCTTCCTTTATTTTTTCAACCTTAACATTATCATCGTAGCTTTCATTCCTAAGAATACTTTTTAAATCTATCACAGGTTTTAGAAATAGACACGTCTTAATACTGCCATTAGCTGTTATTCTCAGCCTGGTACAGTGCATGCAAAAGTCAGGATTACATATTGGCCTAACAAACTCTACAATACCTCCATTAACGTAGTATTGAGGCCTATTATGCATATACCTTCTATAAACAACTTTAGA
>CAZBXI010000005.1:0-50459 GCA_964496035.1 uncultured Desulfurococcales archaeon | reverse complement strand
TATGTGGCCTATAGCTGCTGATACGAAGGAGGCTATTATTATGCCTATAAGCGCTCTTACCGTGAATGATAACTCGATTGCGAAAACCATGCCATCACCTATGGACGTCACCTATTATTGCAAAACATACCCTACCATATGAGAAGACCCTAATTCTACCTCCATAAACTTTTGAAAGAATATCTTCTCTCAGAACCTCTTCAGGTTTACCTATAGCATGTATTTTCCTGAATAAGAGAGCTACTCTATCAACATACTCAGCTACGGGATTAATATCATGAGTAACCATTAGAACACTTACCCCATGTTTCCTATTTAGTTCGTGAAGAAATGCTGCGATTTCAGCTTGGCTTCTAACATCAATTCCTGTTAAAGGTTCATCTAGAAGGAGGAGCTTAGGCTTACTAACAAGAGCTCTTGCAATAAGAACTCTTCTCTGCTGTCCTCCAGAAAGTTCAAGGAAATCTCTATCCCAGAACTCTTCAAGACCAACTATTTTAAGAGCCTCCATAGCGGCGCCGATGTCCTTGTCTGAAGGTATTCTTGGAGGAATTTTCCTAGCCAAAACACCCATAAGAACAACTTCTCCAACGGTAAGTCTAACGGCTTTTGAGAGAGTAACTTTTTGAGGAACATAGCCTATTAGATGTTTAACTTTCTCTTCCTCAACAAATACATCATAATCATAGACTTTAATTCTACCTTTAACCGGCTTTACCATACCTAAAATAGCTCTTAGGAGAGTAGTTTTACCTGCACCGTTAGGCCCCATAACTGCTAAAAATTCTCCATCGTATAACCTTAAATTTACATCTTCAAGAGCAACAACACTATTATATGTAACTGTTAAATTTTCTACTTCAACAGCATACTTTATCACAGCTTAAATCACCTATACTTGCTTCTAACGTACAGTAAATAGCTTTCAACAGCAATCACAATAACTAATGAGGCTATTAGAGCATATATTGCTGTAGGTAATATTGTTCTACTCTGTACAGCAGACTTACCCATAGTGGTGCTTGAAAAAGCCCCAATAATAACACCTATATTGTACATGAGTAAATCAGAATATGTAAGATCCTTAGAACCTATTAGCCTAACATATGCTATTGGTGTTTTTGTTTCCCGCGATAAATCCTCTATAAACTTACCTACATTGAGCATTCTAGAAACATCGGAAGCCATAATTATTTTTGCATAGCCTTTTTCAAGCTTGCTTTTTATCTCAGATAATTCAGCCCCGCTGGCAAAAACTCCCTCGCCCTTACTAAGCATACCGGCAATTGTAAACCCCATAGTGTATGCTACATACTGTTCTCCTGGAAAAGTTATTATTACGCTCATGTTCTTTACGCCATAAAATTCAGCAATTTTCGTAATGTATTGTTTAATCCTCCTTACTTTGTCTTTGAATTCTTCTAATTTCTTAAGGTATTTTTCAGCATTTACGGGATCTATTTCTATAAGCTTGTCTACGACAGCTTTAGCTATGGCCAGCGCATTATCCGGGTATAGCCAGTAAGCATGTAGATTTCTCCTACCATCAGGTAATTCCAGGGTTTCTAACTTATATTTTCCAAAATAATTTTCCTCATCTATTTGAAGTACTGGTATCTCCGGGAGTAAGCTAGCAAGTTTTTTCTCGAAAACTAAGTGGCCAGTAAAAACAAAGAGATCAGCTTTCCTTGCTTCTTCTAATGTTTCAGGAGAAACTTGGTAACTATGGGGTTCTGCTCCTTCAGGAATTAGAGTTACTATTTCAACGTTATCTAGGGATAAATCCCTAATTATAGCTGCTAATGAATCAATAGAAACCATTACCACTACTTTATGTTCCTGTGCTTCTAAAATACCTGTCAAAGATAACATAACTAGTAAAACTAAAACTAGGATCAGCGTAAGTGTAGACTTGAACATACTGTACACCGAATTAGGTAGTACCTAATTCTATTTTGAGCTAGAACCCTATTTTAGGGTATCTCTTTTCCGTGAGGACAACATTTGGGCATGCCAAGGTTTACATATATTTCATCTATCAATTTATCATCAATTTCAACATCTATTTTCTCAATACATTGACATATTTCGTCTAAGGGCAGTCTTGTTGAGCTAAAGAAAAGGATTTCAAGAATCCTATGTTTTCTTAAGATTTTCCTAACAGTTTCTATACCACTATCAGTGAGCTTTACACCTCTTCTTTTAACAAAATCTACTAAGCCCTTGTTATGAAGTTTCTCTAATGCTTCAACAACTGTTGGTGGGGCTACGTTTAATGCTCTAGCTATTTGTATTGTACCTACTCTTTTTTCACCATAAGCTTCTACTTCGTAAAGGTATGTTAAGTATTTCCGTTCGCCTCTAGTAATTTTAACACCCATTGTTTACTTCCTCTAAGAATTATTCTCAGGTATTAGCTTAAAATATTTCGGTAGTACCTAATTCTTTCATGTTTCCTTACCGTAAAGACGTAGTCTTGAGTAGAATATTTAGGTAACATTGAGACTATATTTCGATTGTGGGTAGCTGTGACTAAGGTTGTTGTTCATGAAGAACCAAGTCTAGAAGAGGCTAAGAAAATAGTAAAGAATGCTCTTTCTAAAAGGAAGAACATTTACATTCTAGCAAATTGTAGTGTAGATTACTTTGGAAGATCCTCATCTCATTTAGAATTTGGCGAAAGATTAATAATAATTAAGTCGGATGGTGCTCTTCTAATTCATAGACCTGTAGGCCATTCACCTGTAAATTGGCAGCCGGAAACATCATATATTGATGTGAGTTACGATAGTGAGGAAGAAGTTTTAGTTATGAAAGCTTTAAGGACGAGACCTAGAGAAATAGTTACTATAAAACTAAACAACATATTCCTCATTGTCGAAGCTGAACTTTACGATTCCGGAGCCTTTTACATGCACATTTCTGAAAAAGAAATTAGAGATATTCTTGCAGCTAATCCTGAAATTTTAGGTGAAAAATTTACAACAATAGATGTTGAAAAGAAAGTTGAACCAGGATTCATCGACCTCTATTTAAGAGATGAAAAAGGTAACGTAGTTGTTGTGGAAATTAAAAGGTTAACTGCAAGAGTTGATGCTGTAAGGCAATTGAAAAAATACATAAATTCGCTGAAAGGCCATATGCGAACGGAGAAAATTAGAGGAATAATAGCTGCTCCATCCATAACTAAGAAAGCACAGGAGTTACTACTGAAGGAGAAATTGGAGTTTAAACAAATAAATATTGAGGCTTTATCGAAATATGTTAGTAAAACAGAGAAGAGAAGCTTGTTTGACTACTTCAGATAGTTTTCGCTACAAAAAGGAGGTTATGAGAAAGTATAATATAACCTCTAGAAACTATGATGAACTATATGGCGAAGAGCAGAAAAGCAAGTACAAGTTAGCTTTCATAAGGATTAAATACTTAAAAGGTATTGTTCTAGATGTTGGCTGTGGCACAGCTTTACTATATAGATTTTTAAGTAAGAAAGCGTTTAGAAAACTGAAATTATACGTTGGCGTAGACCTAAGCGATGGTATGTTATGGAAGGCTAAAGACAAAGTATCCAGGGAAATTATACCTGCGGAACTCATTAGAGCCGATGCCGATTTCCTACCTTTCCGTGATAAGGTTTTCGACGCAATATTCGCTTTTACTCTTCTCCAGAACATGCCTGAACCCAACATAACATGTCGAGAACTCATTAGGGTTATTAAAGACCATGGTCTTCTGGTTATTTCTATACCGAGAAATGTAAATGTAAACGTGAGATTACAAGGAGAAATATTAGAGAATAGCCATGTAAAAGACACAATATTTCTCCTTAAATTAAACAATAAACTTAACACCTAAACTTTTAAATATCTCGATTAAATTGGATTTTCAAGTAGATACTAGAAACTTTACGGGATCGTTCTTTAGGAGGTTTAGAATGAAAGCGCTCGATAGTCCACTAAAATACCTAAGAAACGCCATTAACAACACGATACTAGTAAGGTTAAAAGATGGTTCCGAATACGTTGGAAGACTTGAACAATGCGATAACACTATGAATTTATTGTTAAGCGACTGTGTTGAAGTAAGAGAAGGTTCGCTACAGCCAATAGCTAAATATGGTAAGGTTCTCGTGAGAGGAAGCAATATCCTATTTATAAGTACTGACTATAAGCCTGAGTAATATATCCGGCACCGTTTTCCACATAGGAAACCACCTTGCTAAATATTACTGTCAGTAATACTTCTATTTAGAAGTTGTACTAAAGTTTTTTATAACGCTGGAATTTACATTAATGCGGGGTTTAGAATGAAAAATATTTTCGTAGAGTATGAGAGAAGGAAAGCAGCTTCAGAGCTAGCTATCGAATTTGTTGAGAGAAAAGGCTTAGGCCATCCTGACTATATTGCTGATGCTTCTTCCGAGGAATCCAGCCGTAAACTTTCAAAATACTACCTTGATAGATTCGGCATTATCTTACATCACAACCTAGATAAAACACTTCTCGTAGGAGGTCAAGCTAACCCCGTTTTCGGGGGAGGAGAACTACTACATCCCATATACATAATAGTTTCTGGTAGAGCAACAACAGAAGTCATTAAGAAGGGTAGTATAGAGCCCATACCTGTAGGCAGAATAGTTGTTGAAGCTGTTAAGGGATGGATTGAAAAGAATTTTAGGTTCCTAGATCCTGAGAAACACGTTATTGTTGACTACAGAATTGGTAAAGGCTCGGTAGATTTAGTGAAAATATTTGAGCTTGGAAAGAAAGTCCCTCTTGCAAACGATACTTCAATAGGTGTAGCTTTTGCCCCCCTAACTCCACTAGAAAACCTTGTTTTAAACATTGAAAAACATTTGAATTCTAAAGAGTTTAAGAAGAAAATACCTGAGGTCGGAGAAGACATTAAGGTAATGGGGCTACGTAAAGGTAAGGATATAGAGTTAACCATTGCAGCAGCAATGATATCCCATTTAATACCTGATCTTGACCATTACTTATCAGTTAAAGAGCAAGTAATTAATGAAGTACATGATTTAGCTTCGAAACTTGTACCGGACTTTAACGTTAAAGTTTACCTTAACACTGCGGACAGGCCCGAGAAAGGCATAGTCTACTTAACCGTTACAGGAACGTCTGCGGAACATGGAGACGATGGAGCTACAGGTAGGGGTAATAGAATAAATGGGCTAATAACGCCAACAAGACCTATGTCCTTAGAAGCGACTGCAGGTAAGAACCCGGTCAGCCACGTGGGCAAGATTTACAATGTGCTAGCTAAGAGAATAGCAGATAAAATAGCTGGTAAAGTGCATGGAATTAAGGAGGTTTATGTTGAAATACTTAGCCAAATAGGTAGACCAATAACAGATCCTTGGATTGCAAGTATTAGAGTTATAGGGGACTTCGAAACCCTACCTTCAAACATAAGAAGCGAAATCTATAGTATAGTAGAGGAGGAACTAGATAAAGCGCCTGCACTTACCGAGATACTACTAAGAGAAGAAACATTTGTCTTCTAAGTAGCTTCAAAAACTACATTTAAACTTTCACGAAATGGCATAGAGTACTCCCTTAAATCACCATAGGCTTTAACATACTTCCAACCGGTCTTTTTAGCTAGACTAATTAGTTCATGTAATGAGTATACCCGCAGAGTAAAGGAGATCTCATCTTGAAATATGAGGTTCTTGCCTTCCTTAACATAAAATTCCCATTTAGTTTGAACTTTAGAACGTAGTATGTCAAAATTATGTTCTTTGATAACCACAAAGCCACCGTAATCAGTATAGTATTTCTTATCAGGCATAGTCTCGTATTTTACGAGAGCAATCTCTCTACTCGCATGTTTAAGTATGAAAAGTTCCCCATGATCTTTAACTACTCTTCTACAAGCAAGAAGTATTTGCTTATCCGTTTCTTCATCATAGTACCCTATTAATGTAGTCCAGTAAAATATTACAGCATCAAACTCCTTAGGCTCGAATATCCTATCTATTTTCCTAGCATCGCCAACAAGAAACTTTGCTTTCACCTTCATAAATTTTGCTTTTCTATATGCATCCTTTACGAGTTCAGAGGAAATATCTAAACCAACTACTTCATAGCCTAGTTTCGCCAGGTTAATAGCTATTCTCCCATTACCGCATCCTACTTCTAAAATTTTGGAACCCTCATTTACACCATGTACTTTAAGAACTCTGGCAACATGTTTCGCTTCTTCGCTTTTACTCCATAAGGCATTTAATATTTTTAAGGAAGAGATGGGATTTTCTTATGAAGAATTCTTCAACCCAGGAAACGGCTATTTAACCCCATCTTTCTAATCTATATTTCATTATCAAATCTTCAAGCTCTAATGTTTTTCTTGCTCTAAGTTCTTCTTTTAACTCCTTTTTCTTTTCCCTAGCACATTTAATTAAGGTATTATTATACAATACTATGTCATCAAACACCTGTATTATGTGATCCTTAATATCTTCTATTTTCAGCACGGGTATTCCCTGGTTTTCCACACTTCTGGTAAACTCTTCTTCAGGTTTATGCGCTATTATTGAGAGTACTTCTGCCTTTACGAGTTTAGATAAGGCTTCTTTTTGAACAAACACGGGGTTGATAACGTATATTATGCTGTCCTTCTCTATAGGACCATATTCTCTTTCAGCCTTAGATAATGATGTTAATGTTAATGTTGTTACCGGTATAGCTAATCTATAATTATGTTTAGATATTGTAATTATTAATGACTTTAAATCGGCTATTTCCTGTTTAAGCCTTAAATTTTCTTTCTCATAATTTTTAAGTTCTTCACTTAGCCTCCTAACTTCTTCACTTAGCGCTTGTATTTCCCTTACAGTTTTAACCTGTATGTTTGTCTGTTTATGATATAATTCTAGTTGCTTTTTGAGTTCAAGTATTTCCTTACGTGCTTCGCTAAGCCTCTCTTTCAGCTGCGCTCTTTCCTTCTCTAGTTTCTTAATCTCTTTAAGGAGAGTTTCACTAACCTTAGGTTGCTTAACAGTCTTCTCTTCAACCTTCCTCTCTTCTGTTCTTGCTTTTAGCTCTAGAGTTAGCTTCCTAAATATTTCCTTTTCAACTGCTTGAGCTATGCTTAATCCCTTAATTACATCAGCTTTTATTTTATCTACATCTACGTCTAACTCCATTTTACTTACATAGTTCTCGATTTGTTCGAGTTTAGTTCTGAAAGATTTCCACGCATTTATTGCCGCTGCTAGTGCGTCTCTTTGGTGTGTGTCTTCAACCTCTATAGGGCTTTCTAGGTTTTCCAGATATGTTTTTACAAGCTCTTCTTTTTCACTTTGGCTAAGAGATTGCTGTGGTGTATAGAGTTTTGCTCTTAGTGTTGAAGCTAGTTTTTCTAGAGCTTCGGGTGGTGGGGAAACATCCGAGGCTATGATGAGTGGTTTACCGTATTTTTCTACCTCCTTGACTATGGATGCTCTATCAATGTTTTTACCACTAAAGACCCTTAGTACTTCACCGTCAATATCTAAAATAGCTACCCCTGTTATTATTCCCGGATCTATTCCTACAATTAACGGTCTTTTTTTCGTAAGTATTCTTGGCTTTACATGTTCGAATTCTATTTTACCCCTATAAACAGGTCTTATGATCACTCTAATATCGTGACCTTTCATAGGAGAAACTATACCGTAGAGTTTTGTTCTAGGAGCATAAACTGTAAATACTGCTCCGTCAAAGCCGCTTTCAGTTTTCCTAACAACAAGATCGTAATCTATTCCATGTTCTTCAAGTGCTTCTTTTATTTTTCTTACTGCTTGAAGAATTAAGCCTCTAACATGTCTTCTATACCTTAACTGGCTCATACCTCCTTGGGTTAAGCTTCTACCTTTAGTTATGATTATTTTTGTTTTCTCCTCGTAGACTTTAACTTTTGAACCATATCCCTTATATGCAAGTATTGCTGCAAGATATGCTGTTTTTAATGGAGGAAACTTACTGTACTCGGAAATTAGTTTAGCTTGCTTAGCTACTTCCCATAGTTTTGAAATTTTTTCCTCGCTAACGTTAACTTGAACAACCGATGTTTCCGGAGGTAGCATGCTTATTATTTTTACTACATTTCTTTCATTAGCGCCTAGCTCGAAGATGTTGTCAATACTTATTATTTCGGGCTTGTATTCCCAAGCTAACCTGATTATTCTTCTTAAGGCTACATCAGAGTGTTTTTCCCAAACTTCTCCATTCTTTAAAATAACTAGGGCATAGTGTGGTTCTTTAGACGATTGAGGCGAGCTTGAAGGTAGTATGTCTACGCCAAATACTATGCTAGGTTTTTTACTAGATTTTCTCAATTTCACCCCTCACATACTTTAAAGCCTCTTCTACTGGTATTTCTACACGGTATTTTCTCTTGAAAAACCCTATTATATATTTGACATCTCTCTCTAAAAGTATGGAAGCGCTAGGATGTTCTTTTTCTACGTATTGAGGCCAATCTATTAATATTGGTCTTTCAGTATCTAGCTCTACCATAACATTGTATTCGCTTAAGTCTCCATGAACTATTCCTACTACGAGATATGCTTTTCTAACACTATCGAGTATTGTACGTAACATGGTTTCAGGGTCTAGGGGGTTCCTATATTTTAGCAGTAAAACACCGTTAATATGCTTCATAACAACAGCATGCCTGCTTCTACCTAAAGGTACGGGGACATTTACTTGAGCTTTTAGGCACTCTATTAATGCTTTAAATTCTCTTTCAGCAGAGGTTGCGGATCTTAGGAGCCAAGAAACTTCAGCTTCTTCAGCGTATACTCTAAGTCTTTTCACTTGCCTGAAACTTGTTCTACCTACTCTATGAAATTTAACCACTATTTTCTCGTTAGCTGGACTTAATCCCAAATATAAATCTGCTTCCTTACCAACACCTAACTTAGGTCCAAGAGCATAAACGATGTTTCTCCTAACTAAATCTTCTAGGGCTAAGCAATCGTAGCCTAAACCTGTTATTCTATACCCTGTATAATCTCCTCTATACCTTTTAACAAGCTTTAAACTATTAAGCTTGGAAAGAATAAGCGAAACATCCTTATCTACCATTCTGCTTCTAGAAACTATGATGTCTAAGGGTACGTACTCATACTTCTTCATAAACTTCTCTATAACCCTAAGTATCTTTAAGTCTCTAGGTGTTAACTGCTTAAATATGTATCCGGGATTTACTGGCATTACTTGCGTACCTTAATCTAGGTTCATATTTAGTATGAGTACTTTAAAAATGCTGTTAAAATAGTATTTAAGGTGATTACATTTTAGAAGGTTTTTAAATCAGTTAAAAATTAATATATTAAATTAATATATTTCAACAACCTATGTATTGGTGAGGGTAAAACAGTTGTCACTAGAAGCAGAAGGTGAAGTGAAACTAGTTATACCCAAGAACCCAGGCATATACGAAGTCGAAGATACATTAATTGTTCGTGGTGAAGAATACGTTCAGAAAGTAGCTTCAGCTCTTTCATCAGTTACAAGACTTAGAATATTGAAGTATTTAAGGGAAGGAGGAATGTACGTTGGTAAGGCAGCAGAACTTATATCTCAAAGTAAAGCGAATGCTAGCGCTCAAATAAGAATACTTGAAGCTGTTAAGCTGGTTAAGTCAACTTATGAACCTGGTAAACGTGGTGTTAAAAAGATTTCAAAAACTAATATAAGGAAAGTTCTTTTAGTGTTAGATTAAACCTATTGCCGCCTTAAGAAAACCTAGGTATGGTGGGGAAGGACTTAAAGGTCTAGACTTAAATTCCGGGTGAGCCTGGGTTCCTAAGTAAAACGTATGCTCTTTTTTACTTAACTCTATAAACTCTACTCTACCATCATAACTTAAACCAGAAATTCTAAGTCCGTAAGCAAATACCTTGTCAATATATTTTGGATTAACTTCATACCTATGCCTATGTCTTTCATAGATTGTTTCCTTGCCGTAGAGACTATATGCAAGTGTGTTTTTGAGAAGGTTTATTGGGTAGGCTCCTAATCTCATTGTTCCTCCCAGTTGCCTAATCTTTGTCTGTTCCTCCATAAGGTCAATTACTGGGTGTGATGTTTTAGGATCTATTTCTGTACTATGTGCATGCTCTAATCCTATTACGTTTCTAGCATACTCTACAACCATTAACTGCATGCCGAAACATATACCAAGTAATGGTATATTATTTTCCCTAGCATACTTTATAGCCATAATCTTTCCTTCAGCACCTCTTTTACCGAAACCTGGAAGAACTATTACACCATTTACTTCGCTTAATGCTTCCTCAACACTTATCCTTCCTTCCTCTATGTCGGTAGCTTCAACCCATTTTAGAATAGGTTTTACGGCTAAATGCGCTCCAGCATGAACTAAAGCTTCATTTATGCTTATGTAGCTATCTTTGAGTTTAGTATATTTACCCACCATACCCACTACGACTCTCCTTTTACTATGCTTAATTCTCCCTACAAACCATTCTAGGTCTCTAAGGTCGGGTTCTCTAGGTTCAAGGTGTAATCTCTCAATAACCTTCTTACCTAATCCTTGCTTTTCAAGAATTAGAGGTACTTCGTATATTGTGCCTACAGTATAGGATGTGAAAACGGAATCTAATGGAACATTACCGTATAATGCTATTTTCCTTTTAGCTTCATCTTCAAGTGTAACTCTACACCTAGCAACTATTATGTCAGGTTGAATACCTATTCTCCTAAGTTCCTGGACGCTATGTTGGACAGGTTTTGTTTTTTGCTCACCCGTAACCTCTAATATAGGGACTAAGGCTACGTGTACGAAAAGCGTGTTCTGATATCCCTCTTCTATTCTCATCTGTCTTACAGCTTCCAGGAAAGGTAGTCCTTCAATATCCCCTACAGTACCTCCTATTTCAACTACAACTACATCTACTCCTTCCCGCTTAGCAACAAACCTTATCCTACTCTTAATTTCATCAGTTATGTGGGGTATTATTTGAACGCATTTACCTAAGTATTCCCCCTTTCTCTCCCTCTCAATAACCTTCAAGTACACTTGGCCCGTTGTTATGTTGTTAAATTTTGAGAGGTTTATATGTAGGAATCTTTCATAATGTCCTAGATCTAAATCTGTTTCACCGCCATCTTCCGTTACAAAAACCTCCCCATGCATGTAGGGATTCATTGTTCCAGCATCAACGTTTAAATACGGATCTATCTTTATTGCTGTAACACTATAGCCTCGAGCTTGGAGAAGCTTACCTATAGAAGCAGTAACTATTCCTTTACCTACGCTTGAGAGTACTCCTCCAGTTACGAATACATACTTTGTCACTGGTTACCACATTGTAAAACTTATTTTTAGAGTAAGTTTATAACTTTAAGTTTCCATCAAACAATTAGGGGATTTATTGGTTAGCATAAATGAACTACTTAAACACCCTAGGCTCCAAGTAGCTTTAGACCTTACATCGTTAGAGGAAGCGTTAAGGATAGCTAAAATAGCTTGGGATAATGGTGCTGAGATTCTAGAAGCAGGAACCCCCTTAATAAAGTCTGTAGGTTTAAGAGCAGTAAAGGCTCTTAGAGAGAACTTTCCTGAGGCAATCATAGTTGCAGACATGAAAACCATGGACACAGGGTTTCTAGAAGCGAAACTAGCCCATGAAGCAGGAGCAGATATTATGACTGTTCTCTCTGTAGCTAGCAACCATACTATAAATGAGGCGCTAATGTATGGTAGAAAACATGGGCTCTTAGTAGCTGTAGATCTCATATCCCACCCTAATCCCTTAGCAAGAGCAGCTGAACTAGATAGAATGAATGTAGATATACTGATATCTCATCTAGGTATAGATGTTCAAAAGAAACTTGGAATAACGGTAGCTGATAGGAGTCAGGTGGTTAGTAAAATAAGAAAAGTATTTAGTAAATGCCTAGCAGTAGCTGGGGGCATTAAACCAGGCAAAGCTAAGATCCTTGTTAAATCCGGGGCTAACATAGTAATTGTTGGTTCGGCCATAACGAAATCTAGTAAGCCGCATAAGGTAGTAAGAGAGCTTATTAGCGAGCTTAAAGATCCGTAATTATAATTAGTTTATAGGATTGTTGTAAATTAAGGTAAGACCAATTAAGTTTAAATACTTACCTAAATATTTAGGTAATATCTGGAAGATGAGCACGACTCAAACTGAGGTAGTGATGAAGGAGGTTTCGACTGAGTATTTTTAAACGACTTTTTAAAGAATATTTCAAGTATTACCATTGTTCACATTATCTGCATAGATTAATACTTATGTAATAACAGTAAGACGTACAAACGTAGTATCTTGGAAAATAAAGTAAGGTCGAAACTATGCAAACTAGTTTTTAAACTATTCTACTACAACTTCCTCTCCAGACATAGCAAGTAAGAACGAAGAAGTAGGAAGTAGTGGTGATTACCATGGATGTATGGTTACTACTGAGGATACTAGTCTACATCATGGGGGGAGTCTTACCTTTCATATACAACTACTACTACGTAAAAAGGAAGGTTAAAGGAGGAAAGGAAGTTAATGAGAAGACTAGTGAAGAGAACAGTATAGTGGTTAGCGATTTCACATTTTCTTCAGAGTTAAGGAGTATGGGAATAGAATCAGGGAATACAGCAGATGAAACAATAGAACCTATAACCATAGTTTCATCTACCTCTATAGTTTCACCACATGCGTACGATGATAGGGGTAGAAGTAATCCGCTATACGTAGTGCTGCTAATAGACCATAATGTTATGAGAAATCCTGAGGCCCTTACGAAAATGGTCTTAAACGTACCTAAAATAGTTAACAATCTAGAGTCGAAGTTTAATAAGAAGTAAGAACCTCACATCTTAAGTACTCTTCTCGTTTAACTAAATAGTTCTAGGTGTTAATT
Organism: uncultured Desulfurococcales archaeon; assembly: GCA_964496035.1. GTDB lineage: Archaea > Thermoproteota > Thermoprotei_A > EX4484-217-1 > EX4484-217-1 > EX4484-217-1. The sequence goes on along the minus strand of CAZBXI010000005.1, from coordinate 37,551 downwards.
TGAGGAAATTTAGGATTATCAGTATTTTAGGTCCAGGACTTATTTCTGCTGTTTCAGGTTTAGAAATAACGAACATAGGGGTATTTACATACGTAGGAGCTATTTACGGTTTTAAAATACTATGGATTATAGTATTAGCTTCAATAATCATAGCGTTATTGCAGCAGCTAGCTGTTGAAGTAGGCGTAGTTATGCGTGAAGGTGTTATAGTTAAATCAAGGAAAATATTTGGTAGACATTTAACTCTCATAGTTCTTATTTCATTGTTTGTCGCTAACATAGTTACTATAGCAATAAACATTATAGGTGTTTCTTACACCTTAAATGTAATATCCGGGATACCCTGGTATTTAATAGCGCCGTCTTTTTCATTACTGCTGTTTGCACTTGCCTTGCGCAAGGAGTATGCTTATCTTGAGAGGATCCTAACTCTTCTCAGCTTCGTACTCTCAACATACGTAGTTTTGATGGTTTATTACCTCATATCATCACCTTCATCCATTACTAAACTAATAATGAACTTGATAATTCCTCCCGAAGTGGATATGGGTAGACAGTATTTTATAGATATTTTAGCGGTGTTTGGTGCTGCTGCAGCACCATACGCGCTAATTTTCCAAACATCCAGTATTATTATGAAGGGGTTAAAGCTGCATGAAATTCCTGAAGAATTCATAGACATTTCTGTAGGCTTAATATTTACATCTCTTGCCAGCATCTCTGTTGCTGTCGTTGCAGCAGCTTATGCTCCGGAAAACACTTCAACCATTCACGATATGATATTGGCTTTAAAACCTCTCGGCATTATCGGTCCACTTCTTTTCTGCGTAGGGATTTTAGCTTCTTCAACTCTTGCTATAGAGGCCATAATACTCTGTAATGCTTACATGTTCTATGAGTACTCAACAGAAACTATGAGTTTAAAAGATATTGTTGCAAGCAAACTCTATTTTAAAGTAGCTAGCTTAACAATACTCATTTCGCTGCTAATCGCTTTTGCACATGCTTTTTCGAGAAATATTTTTGGAGGAGGTTTCGCGGATTTAGTAAGAGATTCATCTATACTAATTAGTCTTACATCGTGGGTTCCCGCACTTTTTGTTGTACTCCTATATTGGAAAGTTAAGCCTCTAGCTTCGTCCTTCATAAAAGTGGTTTCAGCTTTAATAGTTGGTTCACTTATTGTAGTAAACGTTGTTGGCATATTGGGTGCTCTAGGTTTAAGCTAGAATTAGAATATTTATCTTAGGAATTGTTTTTCGAAATCTCTTGCGTATTTTGATGATTCTTTTACATCAACGAAAAGTTTCCTAACGTATTCTATGTCTTCAACATCCACGTAGTCTCTTCTCAACACCCTAGCTCTCTCCCATGCAGGCTCCATTAACTGTACAGCATATCTTAGCGAGGTTTCTATACCGATTTCAGTTAGTTTCTCTAACGCTTCTTTTGTGAGTTTTATTTTGGTTGCTTTACTTCTTATTTTCAATATTTCTCTTATTTCATCTCTAGTATACGGTTTTGTACGGATTATTAGGAGTCTATCGAGAAGGTCTAGGGGCATTCCATGGGGGGATTCTACATCTGTTCCTCTGATTCTCGTTATTCCCCTATTTGTAGCTAGAATTATTATAGGAGCTAATTCGCTTTCCATAGCTCTTCCAAGGAATGCAAAGCATTCTATGTCTAACATGTGAGCGTCATCTATGAAAAGCACTCCAGGAATTATTTCGGCTCTTCCCTCATCAACAAGCTTTTTAACTTCCTCATCTACTTCTCTCCTTACTTCCGGTGAGATTTCTCTTTCAGTAGGCATTCCGAAGAATATTGAAATTATCCCTCTCCTACTAGCCATGCCCACGTCTAAGTCGTGAAGCGTTACTGTGTGTATGAACTCTTTCTCTTTCAATATAGGTCCTTTAGGCATTTCAACATAAACTTCTGTTTCAAGATCGTAATACTTAGCTTTTTCAAATCCTCTTACTTTTCCTATCTTGGTTACCCTGCCTGTTTCACTATCAATCCATATTACATCTCCTATGCTTACTCCTTTATTTAGAAGCTCTAATGTTATGTCTCTATCAACGCTGAATGTTTTTTCTTCATCCCTTGTAGCTAATGTTATTTTAGCACTACTCGGAATCTTGTAGTATGGGTTGTAAGGGTGTCTTTTGAAAGCCACTTTCATGTTCTTAACTACTCCCTCATAGACTTTCCTTACTTCCCTAATTCTAACACCAATAGCTTTCCTCATAGCTTGCATTAGAACTTCAGTTTTCTTCATTTCAGCAGAATAAACTTCTGATGCGGATAAGCTTACAAATGGTGTATCTTCACCTAGCTCCTTAGCTATCGCTATTGCTATAGCCGTTTTCCCTGTACCTGGTGGACCAACTAGGAGAATGCCTCTACCAGCCATTCTCCCCTCCTTAATCATCTCCACGACAAGACCAGCAGCCTCTCTTGCCTCTATTTGGCCGACCATGCCATCAGCTGAAGGCAGTGCTTTTCCCTCAGGAGTTAACCCTAAGCCTTTAATATGGCTATGGGCTCCTATTCTTTCAAATCTTCTACCACCTGTCTCAACAATTGTAGGCATTAAACACCCCCTGAAATAGTTCTCCAATATAATCTTATAATATTGACTTGAAATCTTAAAACTTACTTAAATAACCCCAAGTAGGTAATGGGAAAAGTTTAAAGTTCTATATTGGGAGCTAAGAGTAGGGGATGATGTACCCCCTAAACCCTGATGCCCTTAGGGGTTGGGGGTTTTGATGAACCTTCAGCGGATCTGACCTCCCACATCAACGGTGCTTAGGTAATGTCAACACACACTATTGAAGCTAACGATATGAAAGAAGCGTTAATAAGTTTAATCAGGTATTTTGAGTACGAACTAGGTTCCCTAGAAAGGAAAAGCTTCAATACGAGCATTATCGAAACCTTAAACACTATCCTAAACGATGTTAAGAAAAGCCTAAATGAAATAACATGTATCGGAGGCCCTATGATAAATGAATCTCTTGAAAAACTATTCAACAAAATGCTGGAAGTTCATGGCAAACTAGGTATGTTAAATGAAGAATCCACAGTCAAAGAATTCGGAGAAGTAGTAGAGTCTTTTAGGAATATTGTGAACGAATTCAAAGAAACCATAGTAAAACAGAAAATAGTCATCATAAAGAGGCGTAGAATTCTCCTGTCTCTTTTAGCATTTATAGCTCTAATATTTACCGTAAATTATCACCTATTTTATTTGCTAATTGCAGGCCTAGATGTAAGTAAAATGCTGTTTATCGTTGATAACGCTATCCCCCTATTGTCTCTTGCTGCACTAATTTTGGTTCTCCTAGAAGCTTATCTTATAGTTAAACGTATAAAATACGTGGTTTTTCCATCCTTAGCTTTAACAATAATGTGCTCCTACATTGCCTACCTAACATTAACAACAGTACTTCTTCTAAACCCCTCTAGTGCATATTTACTAAAAATAACTTCACTATTAGTATTAGGTCTTTGCACATTCTTCATGTTAATGACCTTCGGCTATAGTTCCTTGGCAACGCTACCTAAAGCCAGAATAAAAGTTAAAATAGGTAAAATAATGAAACCCGTAAAAACCCTACCAAAAGAAGTATCTGTGGAAATTAAAAGCCTATATGAAGCCTTAATTAAGACCTTTAAAGACGTTTTCGGGGACCTTGGTGAAGAAATACTAAAATATGAAATAGACCATTACATGTTTAGCGGACTAACGTTTGAGGAAGCTGTTAGAAAAGTAGCTGAAAGATTATCTATTAAGTCTACTAAACTTAAATCTGAAGAAAAGAAGAATATGGAGAAGGGTTAAAGATGGCAGCTCCAGGTAAGTCTAAAGAATTAAAAATAATTACTAGACCTGCAATAACAATAGCGGACATAATAAATGATGTAAGAAAAATAGCATTGCTGCAAACTATAAAGTCTTTCGGCGAAATAACCGAGAAAGCGCTAATATACCTAGTTAAGAACATTCAAGATAAGGATGTTAATTTAGGGTATAGATTCTTCGAAATTGCTGGCTCACTTTCATCTAAAGAACTTAAAGAGGATATCATAGCACTGCTTTACCTTGGTCTTCTAGAAACTAATCCTAGAAATAAGAAATTGAGAGTAACATCTGAGGGTTTAGAGTTTCTAGAAAACCACGCTAATAAGCTAGGTGAAAATGCTGAAAAAATTCCTCAACTAGTGGAAGAACTTAGATCAAAAATAATCCCGATAGATGCAGAGCAAGAACTAAGTTTTAAATTGCTGAGGATTTCTAGAAGGAGACGTAGAAGATAATGTTTAAAACATTAACACATGTTTTAGTAAATCTTCTTTGCTTTTAAGCTCCTTTACATTTAAAATTAATATTGAAGCATATTTGTTAAAATAGGGGTAACCTTTCCTCGAAAATATGGTTAATACCAAGCCATTATGGTTTGTTTTAAAACCGTTACATGGTTCATGGCTTCTAACAATTCCTATAAAATTATTCTGCTTAAGAAATTTCCTAGTAATCTTAATTCCAAAAAGCCTACCTGCTCCTCTAGGTGAGTATGTCCATTCTTCAATAAAATCGCTTGGGTCATTCCATAGGAGTTCCTCTAAAATCTCCTTCTCCTTATGAGCAAAAGCGATTTTTTCGAGACTATTAGTCTTCACTGGTATGCCTCCATGAACAAGGAAAATCTTTGATTCAATATATGCTGCATGTGGTAGTAGCTGGAAAATATCAAAAAATGCATCATATACTTCTTTCCATGAATTTTTAAATTTCATTTTAAGAAATAATGGGAAGTCGTGGGGGTATGGTATAAGGTTAGGTGGTGGTTCATGGTTTCCTCTAAGCATAATAATTTTTTCTGGGTTTTCAAGTTTCAGCATAATAATGGACATTATAGTTTCGAAAGACTCTATTCCTCTATCCACATAGTCGCCTAAGAACACGAGAACACTATCTTCGTCTGGCAAATGTTTATCTATGTTACCCATAATTGCTCTCAGACTTGCAAGGTCACCATGAATATCCCCTATAATGGCTAAATATGTACTTTTAACTTCAATTAATCCTCCAATTCTATTAAAAAATTCAAAGTTTTCTTTCCTAATCTCGCCTAGTAAGAGATTTTTAAAATCTTCAAGAATATTGAGAGCATTTCGGGGAGAAAGTCTTTTTAAAACATCTAGTTTTTCTCTAAACTTCGCTAATAAATTCATTACTACACCGTGAATTTTAGGTTAAGTTGTTGAACTACATTGTAGTATGTAGTGTAGGTTTTTTCTCTAAACTTCTTCTCTTTTGAGGCCATAGTAATGGGTTTAACTTGTCCTCCTTTGCTAACTTTATTATTAAGTCCCTAAACTGGCTCGTATGTTTAATGTCTAGTTCTAGAAGTTTAAGTAGTATGTCAGAGATGTTGTTCCAAACTTCTTCAAGCATTTCCCTAGGCATGTGTTCTATTATGAATGGGTCTTGTAGCCATTGATCAAAGGCCTTAATTGTTCTCATTATATGTTGGAATGCCGTTCTAGTAGCTATTATTAGTGTTAATCTATCTCCCTTCTTTATACTATCATTTAGTTTTCTCACGGTTTCAAGCAGTGTTTTCTGCAGCTTAACCCATTCTGCCAGATGGGATACAAATGATTCTTCTGGTCTTCTAAACATGTGAAACCTACCACCTTACCTTAAGCTATTGCAGAGATAGTTTAAAATTTATCATGAAACCTTTAAGTTATAAGGTTTACCGCGTAAAGCTATTTTTTCAGGTAATTTCTCCTTGTACTTTTTCAGGAACTCTAGATCTGATTTTTTGTCTCTTAACTCGTCAGGTAGCATTTGAGGTATTTCATCGATTATTGGGTACCATCTACCGCAGTTCGGGCAGTATAGAGCCCCGGTTTTAACTTCCTTTTTAAAACATTCTTCGCAGGGGAATTCTTTAATCTCCTTAACTTCTTTACTCAGATAGCCACAGTATAGTTCGCATAAAGGTTTTTCTTCTTCTAAAACTCTATCCCCGTATATGTTCTCTTCGATAACGTAATGTTCTAAAGGAAAATGTTTGCATATTGGGCAGGCAAGTATATCTAATAACCTATACTTCATTTAGACTTAAGCACCTCTTCTGCAATATTCTTGACTGTGTTAACTATTTCCTTTAACTTATTTTCATCTTTTGCTTCAGCCATAATTCTAAGTATTGGTTCTGTTCCCGAAGGCCTAACTAAAACCCATGCATCCTTCATTAGCACTTTTACCCCATCAATAGTTATTAGCCTGTAATTCTTAAAGTGCTCAGCAACTTCCTTAACAACTTTAAGAGCTGTAGTACGGGCCATCGGTATTTTAGTTTTTAACGTATAGTAGTGTGGTAGCTGGTCAAAAAGTTCCGATAGGTTTCTATTTTCATCCGCCATTACCTGCAGCATTAAAGCTAATGTCATTGATCCGTCTCTTACAGGTATGTGCGGAGGATACATGAAACCTCCATTTTCTTCAAAACCGCATAAAACATTTTCTTCTCTAAGCATTCTTCTGGAAATATCGACGCTACCTACTTTCATCCAGATAACCTCTAACCCGTAGGGTTTCAGTACCTCTTCTATCATGATTGATGAGGAAACAGCGGTAATTACTTTACCTTTATGTCCTTTTTCAGCAAAATATTTGCATAGAATTGTTGCACTCCTATCTCCCCAATGTATTCTACCTTTCTCGTCTACGAAAATTGCTCTATCCGCATCTCCATCATGTCCAACAGCTAAGTCAACATGTAATGCTTTAGCTACTTCAGCTGTTTCTTTAAGAGTCTCAGTTGTTGGTTCAGGTTCTCTTCCTGGGAAGTCTCCGTCAAGGTTACCGTTTAACGTGTATACTTTGCATCCAAGCTTCTTAGCTATGAGTGGGCTTGTAAGTGCTCCCACACTGTTTGCTGGGTCTATTAAAACTCTGAAGTTTTTACTTCTAATTTTCTCAACATCTACATGGCTTACTATGGAGTTAACGTAGGCATCTATTATTCCGTAGAACTTAGGTACTTCTTCGGCTAAGCCGAACCGTGAAGCTCTAAACCATTTTTCCTCGAAAATTATTTCCTCAATTTTTGCTTCATCTTCTCTACTTATTTCAACACCATCTGATGCGATAACCTTTATACCGTTGTATTTAGGGGGATTATGGCTTGCAGTTATCATTATACCTCCATCAAACTTGAAATGCTTTATTGCCCATTGAAGCGTAGGTGTAGGAAGAAGACCAGCATCGTAAACTTTTACTCCAGCACTTAACAATCCCCCTATAACAGCTTTTTGAAGCATCTCACCTCCTCTTCTAACATCTCTGCCGATAAGAATTCTCGCACCTTCGCCAAAGAATGTGCCAGCAGCTAAGCCTATTTTCATAGCTAATTCCGGCGTTAAGTCGATATTCACTATTCCTCTAACACCATCTGTTCCAAATAGCTTGCCCATAAGTAAGCCCCGAAATAATTATGAAACACCGTTTAATAAAGTAATTTCGTACCTAAACGTATAAGATTTCACTGAGGTATTTCGGGGTTGATGCTTTACGTTTTAGAAAACGTATTGATGGTGGAATTCCTAAGTCTCACCTTTCTAATCATAGCCTCGATTTTAAATAAGAAGTTCTTGAAAATAACTAGAATAATTGCATACATAGCCTTCCTAACCTTACTATCATACATACTGTTAAAAATATTAGTGACTATTTTAAGTTAGATGTTAGCAGGTACATTCTAAGGTATTGAGAGGCTATGACAGGTAAAACCGTATGGCTTGATGTTTTAACACCCAAACAGGCACTTTTAATGCACTACTTAGCTTTGAGAATTAGGAGAAAAGGCTATGAAATATTTATTACATGTAGGAAGTACGACTACACAGAGTCTCTTCTTAAAAGTTATGGGGAAAACTATATTAGCGTAGGAGAGCATGGAGGAGGAACATTAATAGGAAAGCTCCTAGCTTCCGCTGATAGAACACTTAAACTAGCAAAAATAATGAGTGAAATAAGGCCTTCAGCCCTAATTTCATACCCTAGCCCTAGTGGTTGCAGAGTTGCTTTCGGATTAAAAATACCAATAGTCTTATTAACCGATACACCTCATGCAATAGCTGTTAATAAGTTAACATTACCTTTGGCGAAATACGTAGTGTTTTCTAAGTGTATTTCACGAAAAATGTTTAAACCCTACATTACACCTGGAACAAAAATTGTACAGTACAATGGTGTTGAAGAGTTAGAGTGGATTATAAACTATAGGTCTCCTAAAAAGTTTAAGGAAAGAACATTAGCTATAGTTAATGTTGAAGAACCTTTCATAATATTTAGACCTGAAGAAACAGAAGCAGCTTATTACAAGTACAAACCTATTTTCCATAAAGTATTAGAATATTTGAAATCAAAATTTGAGGGGAAAATAGTCTTCCTACCCAGGTATGTACATCAAAAAGAATATGTTTTGAAGCACTTTAGAGAAAACGTGATTATACCTAAAGACCCATTAGACTTAAGGGTGCTATATCCGAAAGCCAGTATGGTAATTACAGGAGGAGCTACTATAGCTAGAGAAGCAGCTTTAACTGGTGTCCCATCCGTAAGCTATTTCCCTGTAAAAACTCCTATTAATGAATGCGTTAGTTCATGGGGATTCCCTCTGTATAATGTCCATAAATGGGAAGCTTTGAAGGAAAAAATTGATAAAATACTGCACGGCAAAATTCCGAAACTAAGTAAAAATGTGCTAAGGAAAATGTATTCTCAACTAGAAAGACCAAGTGCAATAGTTATGAAAATACTTGAAGAGATAGATACGTTATGAACTGGGAAAATATTGAAAAAGAACTGTACATGGACTTCGGTTATAACGCTGAAAATTTCGACTATAGGCTAGAACACGCTTTCTACGATATTGTGAAGTATTTGAACATGTCTAAGGGAAAAATGCTAATGATAACATACCCGTATGGCAAGGAAATACCTGAAATTGATGGTATCTTAGGGAGTGCTGTTCTAACCTTAGTGTTCAGAATACTGAATTTAAAAACAGCAATCATTTCGACACCTAAAACATTAAGGCACATAATAACTATAATGAAACATATTAACTTAGCTGCAATAAAAGAAGGTTACATAGTACCATATTCTGTAAGGGATGATTATGTTAAAAACATACGTACGTCGTTCAACATTCTTGTTAAAGAGAAACCGCTCATGGCATTTATTATTGGAAGACAAAGCAAACTCAAGTCCCTCGAAATTATAGTTAATTTATTGCTAAAAACGGGAATTCCGCATTTTACCATTTGTAAGTTAGGGTATTGTGAAAAAGGTCCGAAGGTCTTACGCTATCCCATAATAAACCTCGCTCTATATACTCTAGGTAATACATTAAGCATGAAATTCACTGGAAAAATAGTGTACAATGGGGTTTTCGAGAAGAAGTTGTATGAGAGACTTGTTCCCAATGTTTTACGGCCATATTTCGTTTACAAACATGGGGTAGGGAGAGTAAGGTTAAGTATTGAAAGAGTAGTTTCTAAGATAAATAAAATAAATTACTTAATAACGTAGGGTATAATGTATGAAAGTACTTGTCGGATGGAGTATATGGTATGGAACAAGGAATGTTGAAGAAGAATTGGCTAAAACTTTGGAAAACGGGTTTGATTACCTAGAAATATCATTGGCTTATCCTTGGATTTCTAATGAAGAGAACTTGGTACATATCATTAGTGTAGCTAAGGATTTGGGATTTAAAATAGCGTTTCATGGACCATGGAGAGACGTAAGGCTTGGAAGTCCTTATAGGGAAATTTCCGAGTCTTCTAGAGCAATTGTCAGTAAAGCAATAGGTAGTATTGTTAAACATGAACCTGAATACTTTAACGTTCACATAATATCTGAAGAGATAACGTTTAGTGAAAAAGTAAAAGATAAAGTACTTAACGAAGCCAAGAAGTCACTAAATATGCTTCAGAGAGTATCTGAGGATACCGGTATTACAATTACTGTAGAGAATAATCCTCAAGGATTCTTCTCCCTACCATCACACTTCAACTTTATAGAAAACTATGACTCAATATATTTCTGTTTAGATGTAGGGCACGCAATAATATCTTATTTCAACATTGGCGAAAAGAACTTTGACCCTATAAGTGTAGCTAAGGAGTGGATAAGTGTAATAGGTAGTGATAAAATATTAGTTACGCATCTTCATAACATTATACAGTCAGGTAAAGTATTGTTGGACCACTACTTTTTCGGTTATGGAATAGTTAATTTAAGTACCCTATGTAGGTTCTTGTGTAGGAAAACTAACGTAAGATATGTTCTTTTAGAATTATTTCATAGAGAAGAAAACATTAAACACATTTCCGAAAGGGAAACTGTAGAGATAGTTAGGAGAAACTGCGTTAGGCCAAGGTAGTAGCAGATGAGTTTAGTTCTTGGAATAGATGAAGCGGGTAAGGGGCCCGTTATTGGTAGTATGTTTGTTGCCGGAGTTGTTATTAGGAAGGAGAACATTGCGTATTTGAAAAAGTTAGGTGTAAAGGACAGTAAACTACTAAGCAAACACATGAGAAATGTAATGTACAATATTGTTAAGTCTTATGCTGAGAAAATTTATGTTCGAGAGGTTAAGCCCGATATTATAGATAAGAGAAATATAAACAATATTCTTCTTAATGAGTTTTTAGAAATAATTAGAACAGCCTTAAATGATTTTGGTATAAGATTAGAATCCATATTTATAGACTTACCTTCAATGTCGCCTAGCAAGGTTAAGCAAGCTGTCATAATGTTGGGTTTTAAGGGGGACATTATTGCTGAACATTTTGCGGACAGGAAGTATGTCGTGGTGTCTGCAGCATCCATAGTTGCTAAAACGTATAGGGAGAGACATATTAGTGAGCTTAAGAAGATGTATGGTGATTTCGGCAGCGGATATCCCTCGGATCCTAAAACAATTTCATGGATTAAAAACTTCTATGGTAGGGAGGGACACTTACCCTCCATTGTTAGGAGGAGTTGGAAAACAGTAAAGGAATTGGCACCTACAGAGTATATTGAGAAGAAGAGAAAAGCTAGGTGAGAAAATATGGTTACAAATCTGCCTGCCGAAGCTAAGGCTAAGTGGATTAAGGTTATGGAAGCTAAAACTCCTGAGGAAAGGTTAAAAGCCTTAGAGGAGTTTTTAGCAGCTGTACCTAAACATAAGGGTACTGAGAAGCTTATAGGCCGTGTTAGAAGGCAGATGGCTATTCTTAGAAGGGAAATAGAAGAAAGAAGAAAGAGAAGAGCAGGTAAGGGGCCTAAATTCTTTGTTGAAAAAGAAGGAGCCGCTCAAGTAGTTATACTTGGTCTTGCAAATTCCGGGAAAAGTCAATTACTTCGGAAACTAACTAATGCTAAACCGCAAGTTTCCCCGATACCATACACTACACGAACTCCTGTAGTTGGAATGATGCCTTTCGAAGACATTAAGTTTCAACTCGTAGAAGCTCCAGCCCTATTTAAAGGTGCGGCTAAAGGGGCAGGCTGGGGTCTTAAAACCCTGGGTTTAGTTAGAAACGCTGACGCTGTTCTCATAGTTCTAGATGGAACATCCAACCCTGTAGAACAGCTCAAAACAATACTTAAAGAACTTGAAGAAGCTAGAATCTCCATAGGTAAACCTAAAGGTAAAGTCGAAATAATTAGGAAAAGCGCTGGAGGGATACAAGTAGTTGTTTTTGGTAAAATAGTAGATGGTAATGTGAAGGATATTGAGAAGTTGTTGAGAGACTATAAAATCCATCATGCGCTAGTTAAAATTTATGGTGAAGTATCTTTAGACGATATTGAATCGTCAATATTTGGAAGCGTAACGTATAAGCCAGCAATAGTCCTTGTTAATAAGTCGGATAAGCTACCTCGAGAAGCTTTGAAGGATATTGTTAAAGAAATTCAAAGCATCGTAGGCTCACATGTAAGGGTTATACCTACCTCAGCTATTAAAAACGTAAACTCCAGCATGTTAGGTAAGCTTCTCTTCGACCTTCTAGATTTAGTTAGAGTGTACACTAAACAGCCAGGCGAAGATAAGCCTTCACCGGAACCCTTAGTTCTACGTAAGGGCGCTACGGTACTAGATGTTGCTGAAAGAATACACTCTAAACTTTGCGAAAACTTCAAATACGCTAAGATTTGGGGTCCTTCAGCTAAATATCCAGGCGAACGTGTCGGTAAAAACCATGTAGTTATGGATGGAGATATTATCGAAATTCACGCAAAGATCTAAATTTCTTGGGAACTACGATTTCTATTATTGAAAAGTTCTCGTACTTCCTAACTTGGAACTTGGAAACATCAGCGTCTTCAGGTAATTCTATTGTCTTCCTATATTCTCTAAATGTTGTCTGTCTTTGAATGACCCATTTATCTAATTTAACATCTCTTTTAAGCTGACATCTTATTTCAATAATATTATATTTACCTACAATCGATAGCGTCTTTAGGTTCGCTAAAGGTAAGTCTACTGTTATAAGATACTTATCTTCTTCCTCTTTAACTTCGACGAGGGGTTCTAGGGTTCCATCACTACACCACATAGACTTCGTTTCGTAATGTCCTAGAAACCTGTCAAATATTTCCTCAAACTCTCTCTCCAGTGCTTCTTCGAACTCCTTGATTATTTCAAAAATATCTTTCCTCTTTCTCCTCCTACCTTCAAACACCATGCTTCACCCCGTTTAAACATACATTAATGGTAATTGTCTCTCATAGCCCTTCTTTAACCTATCAAGAACCTTCTTGGTGCTCAACATAAGTTCTCTTGTTTTCAACCTAATTTCTTCAGCTTTCTCTATGAGAGGTTTTAAGTCTATTTGAACGTTTAACATTTTTGAAAGCACACTTAGTATTTCCACTGCTGCAGCTGGGTCCGGAAATTCTATGAAAGCTTCAGCAAATAGTACTATGTTGCTTACTCTCTTCCTTTTAGCTTCCTTCAATATGATAGCGTATGGTCCGACAATAAATCCTTCTTGAAACTTTTTAATACCCAGTTTCTCCATAATCTCTTCTCCTTCTTTGGAAGTAGAAGTCCAATAGACTGTTGGTTTCTCGATGCTCACTCTGTTTGGAACACCTATTCCTACAGGTGAAACTATATGGTCTATACCTTTCTTCCTAGCATAGTCGACTATTAAGAAGGCGATAGGATGTATTGCGGCAGGTGATATAGGTATCTCTGATATCATGACTAGCATGTTATCCTTATGAAATATCCTTAGAGGTGGTTTTGGTTCTCCATTATGAATTACAGTTATTGGTGGGAAATATCTGTAAGAGTCTATTCCACCAACTTCCTCCATTTTCAACGCATCAACCATGTAGCTGGCAGATATTGATGCTACAAGACCAGTATCAGGTAAGCCGAGCATTAGATATGATGGAGATTTAAGCTTTATCTCCTTAGTTTCAAAAATAGTGAGTCCATCGTATTCCTCAATATAGTACATTAAATTACACCTAATATCATATATTGCTACGAAATCTAAGTATTTTTTCTACCTAACCTGGTAGAGCTACCATTGTATTTAAATGCATGTTGAAAGAGGAAAGAGATTAAGCATTAATGTACGCCTTATAAAGTATACGCACAAAGTTTATTTAAACATATAATGCAAAGAAGCGATATCGCATATTTAAATATTGACATAGATACATAGTCTTATATTGAAGGAGTTCTTTAAATTACCATTAGAGTTTTTCTACTTGGTCATATACATGTGTTTGTGTAGGTCTCAAGTTAAGTTTAAATTACATGTCTAATATACATTATACATGGTGAAGAATATGCCCAAGTGCCCAAAGTGTGGAGCTGAAGTAGAGAAGCCAATTAAGACATGGGTACTAGCACCAAAGGGCAGGAAGGGCGTAAAGATCGGTCTCTTTAAGTGTCCAAACGCCCACTACTTCAGAGCTAAGGTAGAGTAGACAGCTAGCCTAGTAGTTAAAACTTAATAAACATTAATTTTTTCTTTTAGGATTTAATAAGTTCTAAACTGCTCCAAATCTTCTTGTCCACTCCTCATATCTTCTAATAATATCCTCACTTATACTAGGTCTTCTCTTCTTCAATATTTCTAGGAAATCGTTCATAGTTATTGCTCTTGGTTCGCCATGTAAGCCCCCTGTTTCCTCAAAGAATTCTTCAATAACTTTTTCATGAGCTTCTCTACAAATTTCCTTAATATCGCTGCTAGAATATCCTTCGGTTAGCATAGCTAACTCTCTTATGTCTACGCTAGGGTCTAGTTTTAACTTTTTAGTATACATTTTGAAAAGTTCTATTCTCGTCTCATAATCCGGGGGTGGTATGTATATTCTCTTTTGAAATCTTCTAATAAAAGCATCATCTAAATCCCATGGCTTATTAGTAGCTCCTATTACGAAAAGTAATAGGTCTCTACCCTTATCCTGTAATCCATCCATTTCCTTTAAGAACTGGTTTCTAACTCTAACCTCTCCACCTATTTCGCTAGCATATCTTCCGAGGAGAGAGTCAAGTTCGTCAATGAATATTATGACGGGTTTACCGCTTTTTGCTATTTCCCTAGCTTTCTTAAATAATCTAGCAACGTTTTTCTCTGCTTCACCTAGCCATTTAGACATTATTGATGCAGCATCTACGTTAAAAAACACAGCATCTATTTCTGTAGCAACAGCTGAGGCCAGGTACGTTTTACCGCAGCCTGGAGGTCCGTATAGTAATATTCCTCTAGGCCATCCGAGAGGAAAGAGATCAGGTCTCTTCGCCGGGTAAACTATTGCTTTCTTAATTTCCTCTTTTGCTTCCTCTAAATCAGCAACATCGCTCCACTTTACATTGGGTTTTTCTACAAGGATAAATTCGTCTACAGGATATTGTTCCTGCTCTTCACCTATAGCCACGCTTAAACTATGCTTTTTTAGTTCCTCAGCTCTTCTCCTATAGCTTCTACTCATTTCTAAATATGTATCCTTAAGTGGTAATTCAGGGTGAAGCTTCACAATCTTAATCAAGAGGTCTGCGGCCCTACTGTAATATTTTATCGCTTCTTTAGCATCTCCTCTTCTATCAGCTTCTACAGCTTTGAAAGCGTATTTCCTAGCTAGCTCCTCAAGATGCTGTATAGCCAAGATTATCCCTCGATATTTCATTTTAGAAGAAATACTACTAATCATGCTCTATGGCGTTTCTACTGGCTTATGCTTTAAGCTTTATTTTGCCTTTTCTTTCAAGAGACTTTAATGCTTTAAGTACGTCTTCTTTTTGAACCCCAAATATTTGGGCACAGTCATTAATGTCTATAAATCCCCTATGAGCTTTAATGTATTCTAAAACCTTTTCCTCTAAAACTCTTGGACTTAACCTTATTCGCGCTGTAGGTCTTACCGCTGTAGGTCTTGTTGTTATAGCTAGCGTTGACGGTATTGGTACTTTAGCTCTTTCTTTCGGTATGGGAATTTTAATTTCTGGAGGTATTTTCGGGAAGTTTTCTTTAATTTTCTCCTCCGCTAATGCTTGAGCTTCAAGGAGCACTCTTTTTGCTTCTTCGGTTAACATAGGTGAAGATAAAGCCGTCGTTGTGACTTGACCTAGCTCCATAAGCATACTATTCATACTGTTTGTTATCTCCTCTAGTTCTACTGAAATTTCAGGTATTATTCCTGCTAACTGGGATTTAAGACCCTTGAGTATTGGAATTATTGGGGCCATAACTGCAGCTACATCACCAAGTTCTCTAATAGTTTCCAATCTTATCTTAACTTTTTCAAGAGCTAATCTACTTGCTAAAACTATTTTAGCCATTTTCCTTAACTCGGCTACTTCATTAGCATATATTGTTGCTCTAGCAAAATCCTTGGCAATATACGCTTTAACTGTTTTCTCAAGAAGCTCCTTATCTCTATCTCTAAGCCTATTAAGCGTTTCATCAAGCTTATCCATTTGCACGTCTAAGCGGTATATAACTTCGCCTATTTGCCTCTTCAAAGATATTTTTCTAGGCCTGAGTTTACGAAGTAATCTGATAATAAAAGGTGCTGAAGGCTCTTCACCACTCCATCTCTTAGATATTCTACTCACTAACTATCCCTCAAAATATTTGGTATGGTTTATAGGAAAAATATTTTAGTGCTCTCCTTCAACTACATGGACTACGAGTGGTTCTTCAGCTTTAGGTATTTCCTCCTCCTTAGCTGGCTTAGCTATTGTTGGAAGAGATATCGGTGTTGATTCTATTTTTTCTAGTTCACTTATTGACGATTTAATGTCCTTCTTTTCTGCATCGCACTTCTCAATACTCCTCTTGATAATGTCTGTTGCTCTCTTAAACGTAGGTTCGCTAATTTCCCCAGCAAAGAATACCATTTTCAATGATGCATAAGCTTTTTCTAATTCCTCAACCTGTTTTTCTAGCTGTCTTAACCTGTTTTGGAGAATCTTCCTTACTTCTCTAGACTCTATCTTTAACTTACCTAGGTCTGCTTCAAGTTTCTTCTTGAACGCATCGTATGCATGTTTAGCTATTTCTCCCTTAGCATATAGGTCATCTAATGCCTTGATCCTTTTCCTAGCTACCTCTAATTTCTTTTTAACACTAAGTGCTTCAGCTTTCCACTCAGGTACTAGCACCACTTCTTCTGGTTTAAACTCAAATCTATTTACTGGTAATTTCGCAAATGTACCATCGGCAAACTCTATGTTTACATAGCTTACTGTACCGTCAATTTCACTATAGAACCCTGCGATTACACCAACGTATCTTCCATAGGGGTCCTTCACTGACTGACCTACATATTTTTCGAATGTTTCAACTGTTAATATCATTCTCCTTCACCTACTCCTTTTTCTTCGAAAATACAATTCCTAACTTAAGATTGTATTTAAGAGTTAGGGGATATGGTTTAGAGTATGCGTAAACCCCCAAGTTTTAAATATTCTTAATTATCCAACATGAAATTACGGTGATTAAGGGAATGCCATCTAGGCTTGAAAGGTTCGTAAAGGAGTGGGAGGACAGGCCAAAGGCGTCAGTTAAGGAGAAAATAGCTAAGATGATACATCCACCACCACCAATGAGATATAAGTTAGCCATGGCACTATACAAGGTTAAAACTCAAGTTACAAGACTGGAGCATTTGCTTAATAAGCTGCAGGAAAGAGATAAAATGTTATTTGAGAAAGTAGTTTCAGCACACATAATGAAGGACCCTGCTAGAGCAGCAATATATGCTAATGAAGTAGCTGAAGTAAGGAAAATAGCTAGAACAGTACTAAGAGCACAACTAGCTCTTGAGCAAGTAGCTTTAAGGCTTGAAACTGTAAGAGAACTTGGCGACGTACTAGTAACAATGGCACCTATAGTTGAAGTCATTAGGGACATTAAGCACCATCTGAAAGGAATAGTTCCAGAAATAGCTTTTGAGCTAGACGAAGTAGACAACATGTTACACTCAATAGTATTAGAAGCAGGAGAATTCACAGGCACATCAGTTGACACCACGATAATAAGTGGTGAAGCAAAGAAAATACTTGAAGAAGCATCAATAATTGCCGAGCAAAGAATGAAAGAGAAATTCCCAGAACTACCTGTAGCAGAAGCAGCAAAAGCAGAAGGTACAAGTTTGCCAACGCCACCAAAGTAGATAAAGTAATATTAGGATTTTCGGTTTTTTTAAATAAAAATAACAATAAAAATTTTACATAGCTTATTGCATCTTCTTTCAGCTCAGAAGCCTGGTTTCAGTCATTTATTCCTCGCTTTTAACCTTCATCACAGCTTCGAACGTATTTTTAGTGTTTTAAACTTAAAAGTTTATTTGGGTTTTACAGGGAATATTTCAAAACCAGCGTATTCTGCTTCTTCAGCTAGGATTTCATTTATTCTCAATAGCCTATTATATTTCACAGTTCTTTCTCCTCTCGCTGGCGCACCCGTTTTAATAGCGCCGACATTTAATCCCACAGCTAAATCAGCTATCATGTAGTCTTCTGTTTCACCGCTTCTGTGGCTAATTATTGGTTGATAGCCGTGTTTAATAGCATAGTTTACTACGTCTAAAGTTTCGCTTACCGTGCCTATTTGATTCATTTTTACTAGAATGGCGTTAGCAGCTCTTTCCTCAATACCTTTTTTAAGCCTGTTAATGTTTGTTACGAAAAGGTCATCACCCACTATTAGTACTTTATCCCCTATTTTAGATGTTAATTGGGAGAACATTTCAAAATCTTCTTCGTAAAATGGGTCTTCAATACTAACAATAGGATATTCATTTACAAGATCAATATAGTACTCTAAAAGCTTTGAAGAGTCAAGATATTTCCCGTCAATAAAGTATTTACCTTTATCAGCCGCGTAGAAGCTTGTAGCTGCTGCATCTAAAGCTAAAGCTATGTCTTGGCCTTCAACATACCCTGCTTTCCTAATAGCCTTAACTAAAGCATCTAAAGCTTCTCTACTGGTCTTCATTGGAGGTGCAAAACCTCCTTCGTCACCAACATTCACTGCTATTAAGCCGTATTTCTCCTTAAGTATGTTTTTAAGTTCGTAGTAAACTTCGCAAGCTACTCTAATAGCTTCACTAAAATTGTTGACTCCTCCAGGAACTATCATGAATTCTTGAATGCTCAATTCGTTTCCTGCATGTTTTCCTCCATTAATGATATTCATGAAAGGTGCCGGCAGAATTCTTGCATTGTAACCGCCAATATATCTGAAAAGGGGTATGCCATACGTGTCAGCTGCTGCTTTAAGAACAGACATGGATACAGCAAGTATAGCGTTAGCTCCAAGTTTAGATTTATTCGGTGTTCCATCAAGCTCTATCATCTTCTTATCTATGAGTTTCTGTCTTCTAGAATCAAGACCTATAATCTCTTTAGCAATAATGTTGTTAATATTATCTACAGCTTTAAGAACGCTATAACCCTTAAACTTACGAGGATCTCTATCTCTTAATTCCCATGCCTCATAAGCTCCTTTAGAAGCACCAGCTGGGACCTGAGATACTCCTACACCACCACCTACAGTAGCTACTTCAGCTTCTACTGTAGGTCTCCCCCTAGAATCTATAATCTGCCTACCTTTTACATGACATATTTTATAAGATTCTTCCAGTACAAAATCTACTAAATCACGCATATTTTCAGCCAAAGTAACTTTAGGGAATTACTCTAAAATACGTTACTATACGAAAAAGAACTAAGGGCTAATGTAAATGTGTGAAAACATTGTGACCTTAGTTCTAGTATTAAATTCGCTAACATCATATTTCATGTTCTTGCTATGTAAGGAGGCAAAGAAACCTAAGCTCATGTCCTTGCTCCTCATAATAACCTATAATACTCCCTTATTTTTGCCCAGAATAAGACCTTATCTTTCCATACTCGTTTCCTCTATTATGGTCATCCAAATTATTTCAATCTATATTGCCCGACTAGACTTAGTTAAAGTAGGTACTTTCTCATCCATAGCTTACTTCCTAATTCTCCTATACTACATCATGATATAATTTAATAATATTATAAAACACTGCATTGTTAGAAAAAGTTAAAGTGGTAACACTATTATTTTCTAAATTAGATTAGAAGTCTAAAGTTAAACAGTAAAGGCGATGTGGGGGTAATGAGAATATTAATAATAGGTGCGGGAGATACTGGTAGGCATTTAGCTAAAATGCTTTCAGGTAAAGGTAACGAAGTTATAGTTGTGGATAAGAATAAGGATAAATGCAAGCTTGTTGCTGAAGAAGCTGATGTTTTAGCAATAAATAAAGACGCTACAGATCTTTCCCTATATGAGGAAGTTGATTTAAGAAAGCTTGATGTTATGGTTGCAGCAACAGATAAAGACGAAGTTAACCTATTTGTAGCTCTAATAGCTAGAGAACATGGTGTTCCAAGAATTATTGTTAGGGTTAAAGATGAAAAAGTCGCAAGACTACTTGAAAGAGTTGGTATTGAAAGAGCAATATGTGTACCGTACGTAATAGCTGGTTTAATACAGAGCTTTATTGAAGGAAAGTATTCGCTAATAAATATTTCACCCATATTCTCCGGAACCTACGGTTTAGTTTCAATAACTCTTGCCGAGAACGATACTAGTATAGGTAAAACTCTTGACGACCTCAAATTACCATTAGCCTCAAAAGTTATAGCGGTATTCGACGGGGAAAAGTTCTTAGACCCGGAAGAGGTTAGAGAACTAAGACCAGGATACGAGGTAATAGCATTAGTTAGAAACGATATAGTTGAGGAGTTCATAAGAGCGTTTAGGTGAAGCGATTGCAAGAATATGAAACACTTACATCAATCATAAACTACTACATTAATCAGCTTCAGCAAATTCTATCCCACCCGTTAATGGTTCAAATAATATATGCCGCATTAGCTTTCGTAGTTGGTGTTGCTATACTTAAAACAGTTAACAATATGCTTAGGCGTATGGTTCAACGAAATATGATATCCCAATCAGCATACGTTAAAATTCATAATGTATTAACTGTGATCATTTATTCATTAATACTTTTGATAATAATATCCCTATTTACCGCAAACATATTCTTACTTCTTGGAACAATAGGGTTTATTCTGATAATCGCGCTTTCAGCTAGAAACATATTTACAAACGTAATATCTTACTACGCAATACTGTTAGGTAAAATTCTTGTTATTGGCGACATGGTCTCTATAGGTAACGTTACGGGTAAGGTTAAGAACATAGGAGCTCTTTACACGGAAATAAAAACAAAAGATGGAAGCATAGTTAAGATACCTAACTACCTTGTTCTAAGGAAAGCCCTCAAAATATATTCAGAACTTTACACTGTCAAAATTAAGGTTAGGATAGAAGCACCATACGATTTAGACGATGTTGGAGATAAAATACGTAGAGCAATAACATCGTACAAAGGTGTTGTTAAAGTTGCTCCAGATATTCGCGTAAGAAAGCTAGCCCCAGGATATGTTGAGCTCGAAGTAACAGTTTACACAACTAGTCCTGAAAAAGTAGAACATGTATTCTCAGATATAGCTCAGGAAATACTGAGAGAACTTAAAGACTTTAAAGTAGAAATTGTAAGGTTAAGTCCATAGGTCAAAATTATTAACCTATGTTAGCTATTAGGTCAATAGGGGATTAATACATGCCTAGAAGACCTAGAAGAAAACCTAACATATGCCCTTATTGCGGAGCCGAAGTAGAGAAACCGTATAAAACATGGCAGTTAGTAGCGCCTATACCTGATGCTCGAGGAAGAATAACGATAACAGTCATGGGGATGTATGAGTGCCCTAATGGACATAAGTGGAGAGCTGTTGTAAGTAAAATTAAAGTTGGAGGTAGCGGCGAAGTAGAGGTAGAAGGTGCGAAAGGTAAAAGAGTATTAAAAGCTGAAGAAGAAAGCAAAGCTGAAGTTGAAGGAGAAGTCTTCGAAATAGACATTGAAGAAGAACTATAATATAGCTCTAAGTACGACTAAATAAACCATGTTAATCCATGCAAATATCACAGTATTACACGTGAATAATTCAAAATTTGACATTATACTAGCTTCCATAACAGGAGAGCTTTTTAAAATAATGAAAGTTACTATCCATGATAAAAAGAGGAAAGTCAAAGGAACAGGTAAGTAAAGACTTCTTACGAGAACCCTAGATACCCCAAGAACTAGAAAAGCAATGGAGACGCTAATTTTATCTACAGTGTCCCTGTTTGAAAGGTAGGAGAGCAGCTTTTTAAGAACATTGTACTTATGCATTAAATAACTACAGCCTGTAACGATTAGTAAAGAATCAATCATGAAACTCACATAGTTTTCAAAGACATTCTGACCCATAATACTTATGGTTGTGATTAAACAAAAGTAAAAGCCTATCAGATATGTAGTAGTGGCTAAAACTATAGACCTTAATTTTCCTTTTAAAGTATTAATGTAAATTACCCATAAGCTTAGAAGTATGAAAAAATAAGGTATAATCGCCACATACGGTTCTCTTAACGGTACATATGCTAAACCTAAATATACTATACCCTCACTACCAATAGCGGTTAAAGCTGAAGCTAAACTCGCGCTAACTATTGATACTAAGGAGACTCGATGTTTTTCAAGCATCTTTAGCACACTACAGTATAACATCTAAGAATAGTCATTATTATCGGTATTAAGACCTAACTAGATTATAGATGCCAAAAGTATTAAAGTATGCCTCTATACTATAGATGCTGAGATGAACTATGAGCAAGTTTAGGCACATAAAAGAGAATGCCATATTTATCCTGATTCTAGCGCTGATGCTGCTATCCCCTATTATTCTACGTGCATGGTTAAATACGTCAGTACCCTTAGCTGCTGTAGAAAGTTCAAGCATGGTTCCCACATTAAACATAGGTGATGTAGTAGTAATAGTGGGTGTTAAACCCGACGATATCAAAGTTGGAGACATCATAGTGTTCAATAAAGTGGTTTACTCGATTCGAAAAGGGTATGTTAAAAAACTAAAGACACCTATAGTTCATAGAGTTGTGGACATTATTGAAAGAAATGGCGTAAAATATTTTAAAACTAAAGGTGATGCAAACCCCTTACCTGATCAATGGTATGTTCCTGAAGATGCTGTTTTAGGGAAGGTACTGTGTATAAATGGGGAACCCTTTAGGATACCTTATGTAGGCTACTTCTCAATATTCTTCCATAACATCATTGGAGGTTAACTTTCACTATTCCTTCCAGCATTCCTTTAGCTACTTCTCTAACCCATTTCCCAGAGACATTTAATGAAGATATTTTCTTCAAATACTCTCTCCACGAAAGAGAACCGTAAGCCTGAACCCACACCTTATACTTTTCAAGAATATTTTCTAAAGCCCTTAAATGGTTTCTACATAGCTTCATGTCTATAGCTTCGCTTCCACATACAATACACTCGCTTTCTACAGGGATGTATTTTAAACTTTTACCTAGTTCTATTCCCGCCTTTTCAGCGGCTTCGTTTTTAAACTCTAGAAGTATTCTTGAAAGTATGTTTTTGGATTCAAGAACCACATTTTCCCTCTTTACACGGCCTTCTCTAATGTCGTTAAGCATTTTTTCGAATTTTCGTGTAAGCTCAACACTAGTTAAATCCTTGAAATATTTTTCCAAGATTTCGGAAACAGCGTAGCCTAGTGGCGTAGCTTCGATTTTTCCCTTTACTGTTTTTAAGTAACCTCTAGAAAACAAGTTTTCAATTATCCTAGCTCTAGTGCTCTCCGTTCCTATGTTAACACTTTCCATCCATTTAAGCAATGATGATTTATCATAGAATTTACCGTATCTTGAATAGGTTGTCGTTATTCTTGCCTTAACTATAGGCAGCTTCTGCCCTCTACCTATAGGAGGCAGGTCTTCAACGTAATCTATATTTAAGAAAGGATAGTACTTTAGCCACCCTTTTAAACGCAATTTCCTAAGCTTTAGCCTAAACCTGAACCTCGCTATCCTCAAATATACTGTTATGGAATGTAATATAGCATCCGTAGAAAACGTAGCCAAGAACCTCTTAACGATTAAATCGTAAATTTTCTGCTGATCCACACTTAGTTTTCTAGGCTTTAACCCTGTAGGATATATTGCTGGATGAGCGGGATCTTTTTTCACTCCTTCATGAGGCTTTAATATTCCTTTTGTTTCCCTAAATAAATCCCCGACTAAGTTAGAGTATTCAGAGATTTCCTTGAGCTTCAACATTATTGATTCATAGTTTATAGTTGGTGGTAGTTTTTGACTATTCGTTCTAGGGTAGCTTATTAACGCATCTAAGTATAGTTGTTCAGCTAATTCTTGTGTTTTTAAAGGTGAGAAACCATATATTTTAGATGCTTCAGCTTGTAAGTCACCTAAGTTGAAAGGTGGTGGAGGCTTTATTTTCTCTACTTCATATTTGACCTTCTCTACAATTGCCCATTTTTCCTTTTTGATCTCTTTTAGTGCGTTTTCAGCATCTATTTTTCTCGTAAATGACTCACCTAAATATTCGAGAGCATACGTTTTACCACCTATGGCTACGCTAACGCTGATGTTAAACATAGGTGTTGGTATGAAGAGATTTCTTTGCTTCTCAGTATTAACAACTTCTACTAGTGTTGGAGACTGAACTCGGCCAGCGCTTAGAATAACTCTTTTACCTGTGGCAAGTTTTACTGCATACATTAACGCTCTACTAACGTTTATACCCCATATCCAATCAAGTTCATGTCTACATAGTCCCGCTTCTACCATCGGCATATCGAGGCCTTTGCTCAGATTCTTAAAGGCTTGACGAAGATCTTGAGAAGTTAATGTTGAGAATTTTGCCCTATAAGCTCTGCCTAGGTCACCGAATTCCTTTATTATGAGATAGCCTATAACTGAGCCTTCAATATCGTAATCGCATGCGTTCACGAAGGCTATAGCGTACTTACATAAGTTCTTAAGCACTAAATAGTATGGTCTAGTATATCTTGCTTCCCTATCAACAGCCCATGCTGGTACCCAGTAATACTTAAACACTGGAAAACCATGCTCACTTGTTGTTAATGCGAAAAGATGGCCTGCAGCTGAAGCAATAACGTAAGGCACTCCATTATGGTAAACTATCCAGTATGGTACGCCATACATTTTATATTTTACTGGTTTTGTTCTGGATAGCGCTTGAGCTATTTTTGATGCTGCCTTAGGTTTCTCTGCTATTATAAGCACATATCTTCTAGGTAGCATAAGCATATACCGTACAGTACACTTTGCTTATGGTGTACACTTTAACCTTATAATTGCAGTATTTGTTTTAAATTAACTGCCGAATATGCTTTCTTCTGCTTCTAAAAGCCATTTGAGGGGAATATCTTGGTATTCTCCTGTTGGTAATCTTCTTCTAATAGTTATTGGAAGTATTTTCATTTTCAATTCTTTCTCAGCTATTTCAAGAGGATCAGAAGAACTAATCATTTCGGGAGGTATAAGGGGAGGAGCGCCCATCGTTAATTGTAATGCTCTAGCGCCAATAATTCTAGCTCTTTCATATTTTGTAAGCTTAGGTGGTCCAATCTTTATCTTATTAGCGTAAGTTTCTTTAAGAGGCTTTTCAGCCTTAGACAACCCAAATGCCTCTAAGATACAGTTTAAAGCTAGATGAATGGTAGAAAAGTTTAGGCAATTAAATGTTACGGTTAAAAAATTATTTCAAACTTTAGAACTTAAACTTCTCCTCTTCTCTTTCCTTTTCTTTCTCTTTCTTCTTCGGTGGAGCTGCTGCTATGATATCATCTATTTTCAGTATTGCTGTTGCTGCCTCGGTTGCGCTTTTAAGTACTTGCTTCTTTACTAGTGTCGGGTCTATTATGTTTACTTTAACCATATCTTCTAAGACTTTGCCTTGAACTACGTCTACTCCAGCATTTATCAATCCTTTCTCGTGATGTGCTCTTAACTGTGCTCTAGCATCTAATGGGTCTAGTCCTGCTGATTCTGCTAGAATTAAAGCTATTTCCTCTAGTGCGTCAGCGTATGCTTCTATAGCTAATGCTTCCTTACCTCCTCTAGCTCTTGCATGCTCTCTAAGTCTCATAGCTAATTCTATTTCTGGTGCTCCTCCACCACCAACAATCTTGGGTTCTTTAAGTACGTTTCTTAATACGCTTAGTGCGTCATGAATGCTTCTTTCTGCTTCATCAAGCTCCATGTCGTTTGCTCCACGTAGTAGTATAGTAACTGCTTTTGGATTCTTGCATCCCTCTATGAACACCATTTTATCTGTTCCGACTTTTCTTTCTTCTACTAGTTCTGCTTCTCCAAGGTCTTCAGATGTTAAGTCCCTAATACTGCTAATTATTCTTCCTCCTGTTGCTCTTTCTAACTTCTCCATATCACTTCTCTTAACTCTTCTAACGGCGAGTATTCCCTTCTTAGCTAGGAAGTATTGGGCTACGTCGTCGATACCTTTCTGACATATTACTACATTGGCTCCCACGGAAGCTATTTTCTCAACCATGTCTTTAAGTAGCTTAGTTTCCTCCTCTAAGAATGCTCTTATTTGTTCAGGGCTTGTTATGTTTATCTTAGCTGTTATTTCCGGTTTCTCAACTTCTAAAGGCATGTCTAGTAGTGCTATTTTTGCTTTCTCGATTCTCCTAGGCATACTTGGATGAACAACTTCTTTATCCAATACAATGCCTTTAACCAATGTTGTGTCTAGTAAGCTTTCTCCCTTCTTTTTCTCGATCTTTACATTGTTTATATCAACTTTGAAAGTTCCATCTTCCTGGGGCTCAGCAATGGTTAAAACCGCTTCAACAACGAGATCTATTAGCCTTTCTAAGACCGCACCTGAACCTACATATTTGCTAGCTAAAGCAGTTCTCGCAAGTTCTTTCAGCATAGATTTGTCTTTTGGATTAACTTTTATCGATATTTTATCGTACTCTTCAAGAGCCTTAGCTAATGCCTCCTTATATCCCTCAATAATTATTGTAGGATGTATTTCCTGGTCTAAGAGGTTCTCGGCTTTCTCAAGAAGTAAACCTGCAAGTACTACAGCAGTTGTTGTACCGTCACCTACTTCAGCATCTTGAGCTTTAGCTACTTCTACTAGTAGCTTAGCTGCAGGATGCTGAACTTCCATTTCCTTAACTATTGTTGCTCCATCATTAGTTATTGTAACATCTCCAAAACTATCTACGAGCATTTTATCTAGTCCGCGTGGTCCAAGAGATGTTCTTAAAGTTTCTGATAGTATTCTAGCAGCCAAAATGTTTGCTCTTAAAGCATCTCTACCAGTTGTTCTTTGAGTACCCTCTTTAAGTACTAATACTGGGATACCATATGCCATAGTTTTTCACACCCCATAACATGGTAATTTACTCTATAATCCGCAATCAAGTAGCGAGCGCTTCTATATAACCTTTACTCTCAATACTCATATCAAGTAGCTAATATAGTATTATTTAGAGCAGAAGTAAGTAAGGCTGAAAATAGTGAATGAAGTGGTTAAATGTACCACATGTAGAATTAGATCGGCAATATACCACCGTAAAGAATCCGGTGAAAAACTATGTCTACAATGCTTGGAAAGAAGCATAGTAAGGCAGGTTAAACATGAGATAAATAAATGGAAAATGCTTGAACCCCATGACATAATAGGATTCCTAATTCCGATAGAAACATTGCTAACATCAATACCAGCCTTTAGAATAATGGCTATCATAGAGAGGAAGTATGCGACTAAATTATTTTTACTGAGACCTAAGGAATTAATAGGAGGAATTTTCAATGGCGAAAACACTGTAGAATATCAATTGCCTAGAAAGCCCAAGAATATTACTGAGCTTCTAAGATTTGAAAGAATAGAAGCTGCTAAAATCTCTAAAGAGCATAATATAAACAAGGTCATAATACCGCATACCCTAGAATTCGAAGCATCGTATTTTCTCTCAAATATCCTGGAGTACAATTTCGAATCCTTAAGCGACTTAAGTCCTAAGATGTATTCTGAAAAATACAGTGTACTCTTTGTTAAACCTTTCAGAAAAGTAAAAAGCTATGAAATACTACTTTATGGGTATTTGAAAGGTTTGCTAGGTAATGTGTATTTTAAGGACGTTATATCGAAATATTTCACATTTAATAATTACCATAGGTATTTAGACTACATACTGGCTCTTAGCAAGGAGCACTTTGAATTAGTAATTTCAACGTTAAAAATGTCAGAACTATTTATCGAAAAAGTTCTCCCAGAATATGGATATAGAAAATACTGCCAACTATGCGGGGCCTTTACGAGAAATAAGCTATGTAATGTCTGCTCAGCACTATATCCTAATGCGTAAACCTTTATCCTTTAAGGCCTCTCTTATACTCCTTCTAAGAATAAGCATATCTTTAGCATAGTCCATGAAGCATCCTTCCTGCTCCCAAATGCTTTCTCCATTGAAAAACAGCTTCAAACATGGTAATACCAATATATTTTCCTTTGATTTAACTTCAGGGTAGTTATCTACATTCACTGATACTACTCTAATCTTATTTAGCACTTTAAATGAGAAATCCTTTACAAGTGAATGAAAATACCTTGCCTCTCTCTTAGTTTTAGTAGTATACTCTACAAGGACTATCTTATTTTTCTTTATTACGTACTCAACTTCTCTTGGTGAGAGCTCTTCAACACTCATCTTGTCTGAAACCTCTTCTCCTACTCCGTACTTACCCTTAAAAACATATCTAGTGTCGGTTTTTCTTTTACCTTTCTTTTTTCCTCCCTAACTTTTTCTTCTTCCTCTTCACGTTTCTTTACAATTTCCTTTGGACATGGTTTTCTTAAGCCAAGTTTCTCCTCTATTTTTATGAGCTCTTTCTCCTCTAATGGTATCACATATTGTACTTTACCATATCTAGGAGGAGGGGGTTTTAAACCCTCATTAGGGTCATAGACTACGACCTGGCCTTCTAAGGTTCTTCTAAGACCTAGCTCATCGGTTAGTTCTAGAAATATGTGAAAAAGATCATTAAATCCTATCATTTCCTTAAACTCTCTTTCTTTAACATTATACCCGCAAATTATACACATTAGGTCTGGTTTTACTGAGGAGAAACCGCATTTGGGGCATCTTATTGGTAAAGGTTTTCCGTAAGTGTCCCATGCTTCTCTAAGTAGCCCGAGTAAATCCTCTCTTTTCTTCTTCAAAATCTCCATGTACAACCTTCTAACGTTAGCTGCACATACCGGACCACCGAAGTTGACAACGTATTCTAAAAGATCCTCATTAAGCTCCTTTCTTAAGCTCAATATTGTTTCAGAAACTACAGGTGCAAGCCTTAATCTTCCTCTTAAAACTCTATTTAAAATAACGCTTTTAGAAGGTTTATAGCTTACATTTGACAGTAAATACTCTATAACGTTTTTAGTAACTTTCTTGAGCTCGTCTTCCGTTAAACCTAAATGGGAAATACCTAGCGCTAGGGAAATATCGCTAAACATGGTAGAAACTATTTTCTCCACATTTACTCTCGTACTTCTAGACCTAATGCGTCTTCTCTTTCTTCCCTTACTGGATTTGCTATTCTTCTTACGCACAGCTATGAACCACTTGATATTAATTAGGAACCTGAAGTTACCATGTTACATTTAGGAGTCACCAAACGTATAAAGTTATACTTTGAAATACGCACTTCCATATTTACTAAAAGCAGCAATAAGTTCCTGTTAAATCTTTATCTTCCAGTACATAAAAATATAATAAGCTTTAAATAACTAATGTCTTGAAAATTGGAGAGTTAGTAATGAGGTACCCCATTACTTGTAAAACGTTATTGGCCATACTAGCTCTCTCAAGTACCATACTAGCTCTTTTAACGCCTTTGACTTCGTGCTTTAGGATGACGACAACATATGTCATAGAGTATAATGTTGAAGTGGAAACAGAAAACAAAACTATAGTAAATATTCCATTACCTCCTAAACTATTATGGCAAAGCGTTATCGCTATTCTAAATGAAACATATAGTGGAGGTAGCGTTGAAAGAGACTACGATAAGCACATTTTACGTATTTCAACAAGTAATAAATTTGAATATAGAGCAAATGTCGAGATATCGGTTAGTAGCATATATGATGAAGCTGAGATTTTTCAAAGACTAAACACACCCATGAAGACGTTCGTAAAAGAGCATTTTGGATTAAAACCGGCTACGTATTACGACTTAATATCTCCTACACATTGGTGGAATTATAGTATTACTGAAGTTGAGAAGTCCTTGGAAGAGTTTTATTCCTTATATAATTACTCAAGCAAGGACGAACTGCTTGAAGACACTTTGATTAATGTTCTTATGAAACTTAGAGATTACGTAAGTAGAAAGCTAACATATAGACCCGTAACTAAGGGAAGACTAGGTGTAAGGGATGCGCTACTTGGAAACTACGGTGATTGTAGCGAATATTCCGATGTCTTTATAACTTTTGCAAGAGCCCTAGGTATACCTTCACTAAGATGCGTAGGTTTCGTCATTAGAGGGTGGAATTCACGGCTAGGAGAATATAGTGTTGTTGGACATGCCTGGCCTATAATATATGTTAGTGATTTAGGGTGGATACCTTTCGAAGTAACTGTTGCTCCGGAATATTTGGAGGCTAAACCTGGTGAAACATCACTGAAATACATTTGTTTACTCATAGACTATGGTAATGTAACTAGAGAATCCTTAGATTTAGCAAGAGATATACTCTTTGACCCTTCGGAAAAATGGGTTCCAGGCTCATCTTCTTCACTTATCATTGATTCCGTGAAGATAAAGTTTCAGTTAAGCATAAAACCTAAACCCCAAATACCTGTTTCTCTCCATGTTAGAGGCTACGAAAACGTTTTCGCTAGCATATTATTCTTTACATTTGCCTTAATACTATACCTCTTCAACACACTATTATTAATACCTAGGGTGAAGCAAAGTTGAAATTAGCATTTAAAATATTAATTCCCTCCCTAATTCTTCTCTCAGCTATTTTACTACCTTACCTGCTAAGCTATAGGGTTACAGAAACCCCTTTACCATTTATCAAACTTGTCTACGGCAGTAATAACACTGAAATCTCATTCACTATTAAAGGTTCTCTGAAAATTAATGGTTCAGAGTATATTATTGTCGAGAAAACCTCGACAAAAGAACACACAACTTACTTTGTTGAGCGTGATACACGGAAAATTTTCTACTTAACAAAGGCTGATGACAAGCAGTATTTAGGATTCTCAGGAATATATACAGTGCTTTGGTTTACGAAACCTCCTAAGGCTAATGAAACAGTACCTATACTTGACCACTATGGGGTAGTCTCTAATGTTTACGATAATAGTTTCAACTTAATGGATTATTATGGGGTAAATTTGCACTATGAGAAAGTAGATGACGTTTATGTTCTCTCAAGTTACGGCGAATTAAAATTGAAAAACATTGTACTTAAAGAGGAGGGCTTAATGGAGAAATCGCTTACTTATATCCTAATTGTGGGGTTAGTTGCAACTGCATTAATATTGTCAACAGATTTAATACTATTACGTATTCTTAGAAGGAAAACCTAAACTGTAAGTTAACGTAGTGTAAGAACACGTTTCGTTCTTAAATACCTGCTCACGTAGAAGCTTAAGAGAATTATTAATTTCTTTTTCTCTCTTCTTCTAACTTCTCTTAGTTTTTCCTCTAACCTACTTATAGACGGTCTTCTCCCTTTAAACCATGCTTTAATTAAAGCTCTGTATATGTAGTTAAGTAGTTCATCGTATTCTTCATCTATGTCGACGTCATAATTGTATCTTTCGATGACATCATCAAGAAGATCGCCTAAATATCTGCTTAGTATTTCATATTCTTCGTCATTCACTAGGATCTTCACCCGGTAACTGTGTAGTATTCATATATGTTACCTTATAAAGTATTTCCCTAGGGTTTTTAAACCTTAAGGTTTAAAAAGCTTCCATAACTCGTCAATAACGGGTTCAATTATTTTCTCTGCGTATCCATTTTCTCTGATTATAATTCTTTCATTAGGGTCTTTTGTAAACTCGCCTATTACAGTTGCTTTAATGCCTTTCTCCTTTAGAACTCTGATAGCCTCATATGTTTTTTCGCTAGGTATTGCGGCTAATAGTACTCCAGAGCTTATTAGTTTTAGAGGATCTATATTGAAATGTTTACTTAGAACCTTTGTTTCTTCGGCAATAGGTATTTTGTTTTCCCAGACAATAAAGCCTTTATTAGCTGCAAAGCTCATTTCATATAGGCCTTCAAGTAAACCTCCATCTGTAGGATCATGCATACCATTGGTTAGGTTTCTTTTAGCTAACTCTAGGGCCTCTTTTACAACACTTATATTTTCTATGAATTTTTTAGCTTTCCCAACAAACTCCGTGCCATATTCTTTTTCTAGTTCCTCCTGAAATTCTGAGGCTAAAATAGCTGTACCTTCTATGGCAACTGTTTTGGTCATTAATATTTTATCTCCTGCTCTAACATTAGTAGGTAAAATTACGTTATTAGAGACAGGTACCCCGAGAGCAGATGCGATAACTATTGGTGGCCTATTACGTAGGCCTGCTGCTACCTCTGAATGCCCGCCTACAATCGCTGCTTCAAGCTTTAAAGCTTCCTCATGAGCTTCTCTCATTATTTTCTCTACGTCTTCTGCAGTAGCGTTCTCAGGCATGAGAAGAACAAGCATTAGAGCTATCGGTTTCGCGCCTAAACATGCGACATCGTTACTAACGATGTTTACAGCTAATCTGCCTATGTTCTTCGAAGCTCCGACTATCGGATCAACCTTAAACACTAAGAATTTTCCGTTGACCCTTAGTACCGCTGCGTCTCCGCCAATTATTGGTCCTAAAACTACTTCTTCCCTCTTAAAGCCTAAGTACTTGAAAACCTTTTCTTCTAGAATTCGAGGATCTAACTTACCTATAGGAAGCTTCATAATTTATGCTCCAAACTAAGCCATAAGAGTTTTTCTTACCTGGTCTAGGCTTTCCTTATAGCATCTAATGATAAGTTTATTTCCTTCTTTAAGAACTGTAGTGTCTTTAGGATCAAGTATCCACTCATGGTCTCTTTTCAAAGCAACTACAACAGCACCGTGTACATCTAAATTGAGCTCCTCTATTGTTTTACCGTCAAGTCTCTTAGGTATTGTAGCTATCATAACTCTTTCTTCAGATTCCTCTATAACCCTCTTAAGTATTGGATGGGGCATAACTTCCGAGGTAACTATTGCAGCAATTTCTGCTGCAGCATCTGCGATATTCTCTAAGCATATTATTGTTCTGAGTATTGTTACTACTTCGTCCGGGTTATCTTTACGTAGCTTTCTCACAACCTTTCTCTCTAGGTCTATGTGTAGTTGATCTACGTATTCTTCGAGTTCTAAAACTTCTAATGCTAAATCCTTGTTATTGGTTAAAATTGCTAAGTATGCTAGGTCAAGCATGAACTCCCCTATGTCCTTGAGCTTTATAAGATCTTTAGCTACTTCGTCCTCGACCTCCTCTACTTCAACAGTTTCCTCTATGGAAACATAGTCTTTGGCTGCATTTCTTAACTCATCTATAGCTTCTTTAGGCCCTCTAACTATGAGAACACTACCTACCTCTAATACTTGATCCTCAGATGGTTCAAAAATCCACGAATATCCCCTACGTAACGCTATAACATCTAAGGCTATGTTCAACCTTGAAAAGACCTCACCTATAGTTAAACCTATTATCTTACTTCCATTCCTTATCTTAATCCTAGAGACAGCTTCCTCACCGCCAATAATAGCTGCTCTAACCGAGGAGTGTAGTGGCATGCTAAGTAAGGTCATTATTGCTAAGTCTCCTGCAGCATCAGATATTTTATTTGTTGCCGAAGCTAGTTTCATTACACCAACCATATTTTCTGCATCTTCTGCATCTCTTACGGACAACGATGCCTGCATAACCAGTAAATTCCATAAACTATCAACATATTCTTCGATTCTTAAAACCTCATTAGCAAGCTTTTTATCATTGTATACTAACGCATAATACGCTAAATCTACCATAAGACTTGAGAAGTTCTTCATGTTCCTTAATATTTCCCTCACAGGAATAGCTTTATACTCAACGCGTGTAGGTATTTTTACAGGTGACACCTTTAAAAGTGCACCCCAACGCTATAGTAACCTAGGAGACCACTGAAATAAAGCTAACGCTAAGCGTGATAAACTATGGTATTGGAGATTTCCTATAACGAATTAATGCTCCTAGGTTTCTCCATGGTAATAATAGGGTTCCTAGTAATACTTATTTCAGTTTTGCTTATGGTGTTTAAATCTATGAAGGAAGCAGGCAAAGGAGGTGTTGAAGGCGGAGGAGTTATAGTTATTGGACCTATACCTATAGTTTTCGGTACGAGTAAGAAAATTACTGGAATACTGCTTATACTGGCTATAGTACTTTTCCTTCTAACCGTAATATTCTTTATAATACCCTATATTGTAATTAGGTGAGATTATGAGAGAGGTATTCTTCCTACATAAGCTTTTCCTAATAGGTTTTCTACTAATGCTGCTAGGAATAATAGTTTTAACGCTAACCTCCCTGCAAACCACTTTATCTGAAGGTAAAGCAAGTGTTTCCGGTGGTGTGCTTTTTATCCTCGGATTTATCCCAATAGGTTTTGCTTTTGGCCCACATAGTGAGTACATTATGTTACTTCTCATGGTTTTAGCGTTAATTGTCATAGTTATCTCCATAATTCTCAGAAGAACTATGAAGGTTTAACCTTAAATATTAATGCTTACTCACTATAGGTTCGTATGGTGTTTAATTTGGAGAAACCAGCTATTTTAGGAGGTAAACCAGCTATAACAAAGAAGCTTCTAGTAGGTCCCAAGATAGAAGATGATGATATTGAAGCTGTTGTTAAGGTTTTAAAATCCAGGCTTTTATCCTCACTTGTAGGTAATGTTACTAAAACTTTTGAGAAGGAATTTGCGAGAAAGTTTGGGTTAAAACATGTTATTGCTGTCGCTAATGGTTCAATCGCATTACTTATAGCGTTAAAAGCTTGCGGTATAGGTCCAGGAGATGAAGTTATCGTTCCATCATTTACATTTACTTCAACTGTGACAAGCGTGATTTACGCTAATGCTATTCCCGTTTTCGCAGATATAAGGTATGATACATACACCATAGATCCGGAAAGCGTTAGAAAAGTAATAACGGATAAGACTAAGGCAATAATAGCCGTTCACCTGTTCGGTCATCCTGCTGAAATGGATGAGTTAAGAGAAATAGCTGATGAGCATGGTCTCTACATTATAGAGGATTCAGCCCAAGCAATAGGAGCGTACTATAAAGGTAGGCCTACTGGTTCCTTAGGTGATATTGCCGCTTTTAGCTTGTACGCAACTAAAAACATAACATCTGGTGAAGGAGGCCTTGTGGTAACCAATGATGATGAATTAGCTGAGAAGGCTAGGCTTATTAGAAGTCATGGTGAAGAGGCCAGATATTATTCCAAAATACTAGGTTTCAACTTCAGAATGACGGAAATGCAAGCAGCTTTAGCTTTGAGCCAACTTAAGAAACTAGGTAAGTTTAATGAAATTCGGCGGAGAAATGCTAGGATATATACTGAGAAACTAGCTCACAGAAAGGAGCTTAAACTACCTGTAGAGAAAAGTTACGTTAAAAGTTCCTGGAGTCTTTATGAGGTGCTCTTAGATCTTACAAAAATAACTGTAAATAGGGAGTTTTTTATTCAAGCGTTGAAAGCTGAAGGTGTCCCAGTGTCTATCACATACCCTCGGGTAATATATGAGCATCCATTTATTAAGGAACTTAAAGGACATGGAAGAGGTTGTCCATGGTCATGCCCGTATTATGGAGGTAAAAATGTAAACTATAAAAATGTAAGAACACCTGTTGCTGAAGATGTTGCTAGAAGATGTTTCAGCTTGTATACGGATCCTCTACTGACCTCCGAGGATGTAACGGCTATATGCAATGCTATAGAGAGGGTTCTGAATTTTTATTCTAAGAAATGAATTCATTTCTTAGAAAATTTATCTTCTAAGATTATAATGAAATGAACACATGTATATATGATTCTGCTTATATTCGGTTCTCGCATCTATATAGAGTTCTGTATGTATATGGAGGTATTACATCTTTGTAATACTATAGCAAACTTGTGTCAAAATTTTAAAAGGCACATACTGTGCATAGGTAAAATTGCCCATAACCCACTATCCCTGTACATCATACCTTAGCCTATGCGGAGGCGGGTCATACTAGTGCATACATTGCATCGTAGATGTAGTACTCTTTTAAATTCACCTGATACACTATGTAGAATCCAAAATGCAAGCATGAGGTAGATAGGTGATTATAGGTTGATAGTTCCGAAAGAGAAAATGTTACCGGAAGATAGAGGACTAGAAATAATTAGAGCTGAGAAGGAGTATATTGAGAGAGCTAGTTGGGAAGTACGTGAAAACGCAAATATGAACATAAGTTACAGCAACTTCAGAAACTTCCTCTTCGATAGACTACTTAAGAAACCTGAGGTTTTGTCAAAATACTTGCCTAAGGAAGCAGTTTCAGACCATTTTAGAGGAGATTTGCACATACATAAGCTTCCCGACTCACTATTCATACCTTACTGTATTGGTTGGAGTTTTAAGAAGATCCTTAAGAAAGGCCTTATAACACCTACAATTGTTTCAAAACCTGCTAAACATGTAGATACGGCAATAGCTCATCTCACGAACTTCTTCTTCTTTGGTTCTCAAGAATATACTGGAGCTCAAGCAGCTTCAGGTTTTGATGTATTTTTAGCACCATTTATTAGAGAAGATAAAGTACCTTACATTAAGGTTAAGCAAGCAATACAGCATATGCTCTTCAACTTAAACTATCCTGCTAGAGCAGGTTTCCAATCACCCTTCACAAACATAACCTTGGTCCTAGATACTAGCAAGCAGTATTTGAAAGAACATGCAGTTATTGGAGGTAGGGAGTTACCAAATACCTTAGAGGAATATTTAGACGAAATACTGGTGGTAAATAAGGCTTTATTCGAACTCTTAATAGAAGGTGATGCTAAAGGGCAACCCTTTACGTTCCCAATACCGACAATTATGATAACAAAGAACTTTGATTGGAATGGTAGACGCTGGGGCGAAGTAACTGATTTAATATTTGAAGCTTTAGCTAAAAGAGGCTCAGCATATCTTCTCAACGGCTATTCTACGAATGTTGAAGCACTTTACAGTATGTGCCTTCATCCAGAAGAGCAATTATTAGTAAAGTTCAAAGACAAAATAGAATTAATTAGCATAGGTAAGTTAATGGAAAAGTGTAGCACAAGAAAACTCGATGAACACTGGTACGAAGTTGTCGAAGAAGTTTACGTTCCTGCACTTAATGTGCAAAACTATAAAATTGAGTGGGTAAGAATAAAGAGAATATTTAAGATAAAGAACAATAGATTAGTTACTATAAGGACAAAGGACGGTAGAGAGTTTAGAGTTACCATAAATCACCCACTAGTGGTCTACACTCCAAACGGATTCCGAATAAAACTTGCTGGAAACGCTAAAATAGGTGATTTAATACCTGTAGTTAAAAGCGCACTTAACATACTAAGTAAGAACATAGTGGAGATTAGCGGTTTAGGAAAAGTAGATAAGGAGCTAGCTTACATAGTAGGGCTATTTATTGCAGAAGGCAATTACTTAAAGTTACCAAAAGATAAAAGTAGAAAATACAATGCTGATAAGTTAGTTAACGGAATATACTATTCAGGGATACAGTTCACGTTAAATAGGAAAGAGAGAAAGCTAATAAGCAAAATTAAGGAGTTCTTCAAAATGAGATACAATAAAGATGTGATTATTAGAAAAGACCCTAGATACCCCAATACAGTATACTTGTACGTTTACTCTC